>MTOL01000410.1 GCA_002011685.1 Deferribacteres bacterium JdFR-76 | reverse complement strand
GTACGGCTGGTAGTCGGCATATTCGGGCAGAAGACGGGGAAGCTCGTTTTCTGTGTTGCGCAGAAAGTCCTCGTTGAAAATGGTGTCCGGTTCATCCGGATAGAGGGGAAGATAGTAGATTCCGGCTTCCACCAGATCTTGGAAGAAGTGGGTGCCAAATGAAACTTCGGGTGTGTAGTTTCCTCGGGCTCGGGCAATTTCGATGAGCACTTTGGTGTTGTGGATATCGCCGTAGCGCACGGGGACACCCAGGTTGATATCGTTGCTGCCCCACCGGCCGGGCCCCATGAGGATGAACCGGTGTTCCTGCAGCAAGCCGTTGAGCCGGCTCACAATCCGTCCCAGGGCAGATTTCTGTTCGGTGCGCGGGATCCGGTCGTAATCCAGCGGGTCGATGTAAATGATATACTCGATGTTGGCCACGAATCCGTTGGGAGCGTCCCGGTTAGCGGAGAAAATTTTGTGCTTTTTCGGAATGTTGTCCGGGATCCGCACTCTTTCCATTTCCTGCAGTTTGGATTGTGGTCGGCACTGAAGGACGTAAAAGGCCCGACCATCATAGGCAAATTCCACATCCACTGTGTTTCCGTAAGCGTGTTCCAGCGTTTTAAGAATCCATCGCATGTTTTCAGCAAACGGGGTCTGCGAAAGCAGTTTATCGAAGGTGATCACCATTTCGTCCGCACTGGCACTGATCAAGGTTCCAATGGGCATCTGCAGGCTTCCGTTCCGGCGCAGAGAGACGATTTTGTCCAGATCCGGGAAGGGCTCCTGCGAGATCAGCTCCTGAAACGGGACGGTTTTGAAACAATTTTCTTGCAGATCGATGACATCCACGAAGCGCTGTGAGTACTTTTGGATGCTGGAAGCGGTTCCTTCCGGGCGGAGCGTGGGTGCTGACAGGGCCACCATGCGGGCATAGTCACCAGCTACCCGGTTCACCGCACGCGTGCCCAGTCCAACTACCAGCCGTACCAGTCCATCCTCTTTGCGGATCCGCTTGTTCCAGCGGTATTCGTTGCGCGAAAAGCCCACGCCGCTGAACACCGGCAGGTAATAACGGCCGTACCTGATTCCCACCACCTTCTGGATCATCACCGCCATGCGTTCATCGTAATCCAAAAGATTTTTCTGGCGGCGGTACAGAATGGGATCTGGCCCGAGAGTGCTGGCGTACACTTCAGCTATGGCTTCCATCAGGGCTTTGAGATTCTCCTCCAGGCTTCCCTGGTTGGGGAGAAAGACGCTTTCGTACTTTCCGGAAAAGGCCGTGCCGAAATTGTCTTCCAGAAGGCTGCTGGACCGGACGATGAGGGGATGTTTGCCCATCTGCTTTAGCAGTTTGCGGAATTTCCGCACGATCCGCTCTGGGAAAGTTGCGTTGCGGAACATCTGACGGATGAGGGGGTAGTCACGCCGGATTTCATCGATGGGTTTGTATTTCTCATCGTAAAATTCGGTAAGCCCATTTTCGTGAATGAATTGCTGGTATAGATCCGAGCGCAAGTAATAGGATTCAGGAATCCGCAGATCCCAGGAGAACGATGGAGGCCGCTCGCGGTCCAGTGCATCCTGGAGAATGCGGTATGCCAGGTACATCCCGGCCGCTTTGCCTCCGATTTTCCCGATTCCCGTTTTGGGGCCGATGGTGTTTCGGATAATGGGGAGCATGTCGCAGATTTTGAGGTGGTGTTTGGCCACGCCAATAAAGTCGAGCCGGTCGCTGATGCAGTGACGGATCAGCGCAACCCGAATCCCTTCTGCCTCTGCGGGGGGAAGCGGCCGATCGGCACCCGGAAGCTTGCAGAATTCTTCCACCTTCTGGGCCAGCAGCCGGAAAGAGATGTCAGACAGGCTGAGGATGTCCTCAAGCGCCTGCGCGGCGTCCCGCCGCAGGGTTAGAGAAGCCAGCTCTTCGATGTCACTTTCGGTCAGGTGTTCCACCGCATAGTTCAACGTGATGTGATGGACCAGCGAACGTTCGTCGATATCGGTAATCCCGAGCTTCCGGCGCGCCTCTGGGTTTGATGCCAGCTGTTTGGCCAGCTGCTGCGCCTCGGTGTAAATCTGATCGATCTTCACAATATCCCGCGTATGAAGGGCGATAAGCAGCTGCCGGTATAGCTTTTCTTCCAGATGCGGATACTGCTTCAGGTAGTCAAAAAACCTGCGCAATACTTTGTGGTTGGGATGGTTTCTGTGGTTTCGGATCGGATCATCCATGATGCTATCCTTATCCTCCATTTGCAGGGTCGGCCACTGACAGACTCCGACTGCTTGATCAAGCTGTCCACTTTTCCCGGATGGTAGACTTCCTTCTGTCACCGCTCTGTTCAAAAATACAGATTCTTTTTATCCGCTTCAACTGGAAAACGGGTTCAGGGAACGGTTCAGAAGAGCAGTGGGGAAGCCGGCGCCGGTTTTTGGAATGGAGACGGAAAGGGGTAAAAAAGATGAGTTGTTTCTTTTTAATAAATAAGGGGTTATCCAAACGCTGTGGCCGGTCGATAAATGAATGTGAGATTCGAACGACACGGATGGGAGGAAAGATGTCTGTGCGAGGTAGCAGGTTGTTCGGGCGGCAGTTCGGTTTTCTCCAGGGAGTTCAGAACTGGCTGGACCGTCATATTTCGCTTTCCGGAAAACTGACCCTTGCGCTGTTGCTGATCCTCTTTTTTGGGCTGGGAGTTGGCAACTGGGTTTTGCGGGACCGAATGCGGGCCAATATTGAACAGACGACCATGGAGGCCATGCACCTGCTGGCCAACGAAGCCCAGAATGATATGCTTTACTGGATGTCCCGCAATAACCTGGACGAGCTGAAACGGCGGCTGGAACAGTTATCTAAAATTCCCGCCATTAACAGGGTAATTCTGTACAGTGCAGATGGCCAGCCTTACTGCTACTTTTCAGAACGATCTGTGGAGTCACCTTTGCCGGCGGATCTCTTGAGGAAGTTTCAGGCTACGACGCGGGCGCACTGGTCGCAGGAAGGGGACCGCCTTGTGTTTTACCAGCCGTTTCGGGCAGATGGTCAATGTGTAGACTGCCATTCGGAATGGCGTCCGGGCCAGCTGGCAGCCGTTC
>MTOL01000247.1 GCA_002011685.1 Deferribacteres bacterium JdFR-76 | reverse complement strand
CGGATGGCCGGAGAGAATCCGGCACAACGCGAGTGAACAAAACAGCCAGAGTTGGAATACGCAATACCGCCATCTTACCTTCAGGTCCGGGAGCCTGGATAGTGAACCGCTTGCTCCAGAGCCGCTTCAGCCCAATGGCTTGCGTTACCGGAGCATAAGACAGATAGAAGTGATTACCAGAACCTCCACCGGGCAAACGCACAGAAATCCGGTGCATCCGTCCGGCCTTCTTTTCTTCCTTCTTTACCACGCGTTTCCCGCTTCCGGTCCATAAAACCAATTCTCCAAGGGCAGGCTCGGCACTTTTCCACCTAAGAACAAACCTCTTCCCGTTTTCCAGTCGCATCTCCGGCTCGGTCTGGACCAGCGCTGTATCCAGAACCAGGATGGATCCTCCTGTATAGTTCAGCACCCAAAGCTTTCCCCCTGCCAACTCTATCTGTGTCGGCCAAAAAGAAGGCAACATTTCCCCGGAGAACTNCTGCACCACGGCACCCTGTTTCGTTACCTTTATGATGCCATTCCGCGCNGAACAGTAAAAAAATTCACCGTCAAAGCAGATATCGCGGTAATCGGCATAGGGCAAACGGATGGAACCCTTCGGGATAAGGCGGTCCNTTGAGATTTCGATGAGAAAAACCTCCGCGTTTTCCCGGTCCAGCACGGTCACCGTATTGCCCCAGGATGCCAAAGCGGACGGTTTTCCTTTCCCCGCCAGGGAATGCGAAGCGACTTCGCGGAAGGCGCTGTCGAGTAAAATAAGCCGGTATGGATGGGCTTGAAGCACCAGAAACCGACCGCCGGGCTTTATCCTCTCAATATCCAGAAATGACTTTTTCCCTGAGCGACTGCCATATCGCTGCAGAAATTTGCCGGTGGAAGAAACAAGAAAAAGGTAAGGATATGGCTCTGTAAGTAAAACAATCCCCNCCGGCACAGCAAGTATGCGGTCTATCCGGTGATGCAACCATGGAAGCAACTCTTTTACTTNTACCCGGGAGAGAAAGCTTCCATCCAGAGCATAGCGGTATAGCGTATTCTCTGCCGACGAATAGACCTCTACGGTATCCCCACCACGGAACGTGAAAGATCTGGGCCAGTAGAGCCGATCCGCAGCCCCGGGATTGTCCCGTGTGACGCAAAATCTTGAAAAGGCCGTCCTGCCTCCAGACGACTGTAATCCGGCATAACCTGCCGGAAAGCGGAGAGGCAAAGGATCGGATACAGACCTCCCGTTCAGAAAAATCGTGTACTGCTGCTCTTTTTCCTGTACAATCACTGTCAGTGTATCCCACCCGGAGAGGACGAAAGACCCACGAAGGATGGTCTGGGGGATAAATTCTCCGTCTTCAAAATAGCCGGCAATAATTCGTTCGGTCCCATCCAGCCGTACCATATGGCAAAAAGAGGCATTCTCGGCACGGTGGCTTGAAAAAACCAGACCGGCTCCCGGCATTCCGCCCTGAATGGAAAAAACAGCGCTTATTTTCACACTGCCGGCCACAAAAACCGGAAACAGAGAGATGCAATCGTACTCGCCAGATCGTTCCACATACGAACCAGCCTCAACCAACCAATCTCCTTTGACAGGATTCATGAGGGGGGTCCCATCACTGCCAGTCGGAAGGGAGTCGAAGCGGACCGCAACAAGAGTTTCCTGAAAGGACAAAAACCCCAGGGCGTTGGAATGCACCATTAGAGTCCCAAACAGCGTGTACACGATCAGAAAAGAAAAGGAAATTTTGCCATTGCGCTTCATACCGGTACGCCTCCAGATGATCCAGCCGGCAAACCTCCGGTATTCACTGACCTCCCATCTTAATTTTCGGGTTACAGGGGATACGGGATGAACAGCTCCGCTTTACCCGCCTGCCTTTTCTTGCGCCAGCAACCCGTAATACTCGGGCCTGCGATCTTGAAATAAATGATTCCTTGATGTGATCTGCTTATCGCGGGCCTGGGAGGGGTCCACATCTACTGTATAAAAGCCCTCTCCCTCTGCTGGCGCTTGAAGCAGGACATTGCCCTTTGGACTGCTTACCTGGCTTTTCCCCGTAAAAGTGAGCGGCTGTTTTCCTCCCCGCGTCTCGGTTCCTATCCGGTTCGCCACGACTGCGAACACACGGTTCTCAATGCTCCGGACAACCATCGCGCTCTGACAGTAGGGAAGGACCAAGTTAGCCGGTAGGCAGAGAATGTCGGCACCTTGCAGAGCCAGAATCCGGGCTACTTCGGGGAAGATCCAATCAAAACAGATCATCACTCCGATGCGCGCCGGACCGATGTCCCAGACCCGAAGGGGAAGATTACCGGGGAGAAAGAATTCCTTTTCTTCGAAAAAAAGATGGAGCTTTCGGTACTTGCCAATATAGCCATGAGGGGTGACAACCACGGCCGTATTATAAATCTTTTCGTCATCTTTTTCAGCGAGCCCTGCTACCACCGCGCCGTTTATACGCCGGGCCAGCTTTACCAGATGGCGGGTTGTCGGGCCGCCGGGCACTTCCTCCGCAACTGAATACACCTCCTTCTGGTCTACAAACTGGTATCCTGTTGTGCATAATTCAGGCAGAACCAGCAGATCCACGGGTTCCGTAACGGCCGACTCGATCCTGCGCAGATTTGCCTCTCTATCGCCGAATACCGGCGCAAACTGGTAGATCCCTATCCGCATGGCTCCCTCACTCTTTCCATTCTGTCATCAGGTCGTAATCAAACTGATCGAAGTAGATATTTCCGCCCTGCCACTCCACTTCTCCCCGCTGAAAATCCACAGGGTCGGACCGAAAGTGAAACTTGACGGGATAAAGCTCCTGACTGTGGTCTGAATTGGCAATGTACCGGAATCCTTCCAGTCCCCCAAAGTAAAATGTGAGCAGTTCCTCTTTTTGCTTCTCGGAGAGGGTCTCGGTGTACTGCAAAACATACATCCCCATATAAGGCTCCACAGGGATCCAGCCATAAGGCGGGACGTAGACTTCCGCCCAATCGTGAATCGTTTTTTCTCTGGGTAACAAGAGCCAACCCGATTGCCACCGGGCCGGGATACCGCAGTATCTGGCTAAAGTGATGAATAGCATGGCTGCCTG
>MTOL01000058.1 GCA_002011685.1 Deferribacteres bacterium JdFR-76 | reverse complement strand
ACAAAAACTCCGGCCGGCCAAGAATGCCCAACGGGACGCTGGGATTCCGCTGGAGCCAGAAACCCGAGGGCAAGTGGAACCTCAGGCTGGAGGACGGCAAGACAGGCGATCCCATCGATCCCGAACTGACGTTCATTCACAAACATGACGCAGTGCAGGCCATCGAAGTGGAGGATTTTTCCACCGGAAAAGTGTTCCGCCGGGAAGTACCGGTCCGCCACGTGAAGACCGCGGAAGGCACGGTGGCGGTTACCACCGTTTTTGACCTGATTATGGCCCAGTTTGGCATTTCCCGCGGGCTGAAAGGCGACTATCCCGAATCCTACGACGATGATTCCATACCATTTACGCCGGCCTGGCAGGAAAAGGAAACCGGGATCCAGCGGGAAACGGTGATCCGCTTCGCTCGGGAATGGGCCACCAACGGTGAGAAGACTCAGGGCAAAAACATGATCATCTGCGGTGGCGGAACGAACCAGTGGTATCACACCAACCTGCTCTACCGTGCGGGCATTGTGGCCCTCATGCTCACCGGAAGCGTGGGAACAAACGGCGGCGGACTGGCCCACTATGTCGGGCAGGAAAAGGTGGCTCCTATCGCTTCCTGGGCCGCTCTGGCCTTCGCCCTGGACTGGGGCAAAGCACCGCGCCACCAGAATGCCCCCTCCTACCACTACGTCCACTCTGACCAGTGGCGGTACGACAAAGGCTTCCGCTACTACGATACCCTGCGCGGTGAGATCAAAGGCCATACCATTGACCAGCAGATCCTTGCCGTGAAGCGCGGCTGGCTGCCCTTCTTCCCGCAGTTCAACCGCAATCCACTGGAGCTGGTGAAAGAGGCGCGGGAAAACGGTGCGGAAGACGATGCCGCTGTGGTCCGCTATGTTGTGGAACAGCTCAAAAGCGGAGATCAAAGGCCATACCATTAACCAGCAGATCCGTGCCGTGAAACGCGGCTGGCTGCCCTTCTTCCCGCAGTTCAACCGCAATCCACTGGAGCTGGTGAAAGAGGCGCGGGAAAACGGTGCGGAGGACGATGCCGCCGTGGTCCGCTATGTTGTGGAACAGCTCAAAAGCGACAAGCTGAAATTCGCTGTGGAAGATCCCGACGCCGAAGAAAACTGGCCGCGCGTCTGGTTCATCTGGCGGGCCAACGCCATCGGGTCCAGCGCCAAAGGCCACGAATTTTTCCTGAAACACTACCTGGGCACCCACAGCAACGCCATCACCGAAGAGGTGGCGAAGGATGAGGTGAGCGAGGTGGTCTGGCGCGACAAAGCGCCCGAAGGCAAAATGGATCTGGTGGTGGATCTCAACTTCCGGATGGACACCAGCGCTCTGTATTCCGACATTGTGCTGCCCGCGGCCACATGGTACGAAAAGGACGATCTGAATTCCACGGATATGCACACCTTCATCCATCCGCTGCAGCAGGCTGTGCCGCCGGCGTGGGAATCGAAGGATGACTGGAACATCTTTAAGGCCATTGCCCGGCGGTTTTCCGAACTGGCCANGGAACACCTGCCTGGCGAATACGAAGACATCGTCATGCTGCCGCTGCAGCACGACACACCGGACGAAATCGCCCAGCCGGAAATCAAAGACTGGACCCGCGGCGAGGTGGAGGCAATCCCGGGCAAAACCATGCCCAAATTCCGGATTGTCAAGCGCAACTACGCCGCGGCCTACGATCAGATGACCACCCTGGGCGAAGCGGTGGCCAAGAACGGTGTAGCCGCCCACGGGCTGAAGATTCCAGTGGAAGATTTTTACGAAGAGCTGCGGCAGAAGCACCCGTACCGGGCCAACGGCAAAACCTATCCTTCGCTCCAGACGGCCCGGGAGGCAGCGGATGCCATCCTCCTGCTTGACCCGGTGTGCAACGGCGAACTGGCCTACCGGGCCTTTGCGGCAGAAGAGAANAAGACCGGCCTGAAGCTGGCAGACCTGGCCGAAAAGGTGCGCGGCATCCGCTACACCTTTGAGGACATCGTGGCACGGCCGCAGCGGCTGCATACCAGTCCCACCTGGTCCGGCATTACGAATGACGGCCGCGCCTACAATCCCTACACCCTCAACCGCGAACGGCTGATTCCCTGGCGCACCCTCACCGGCCGCCAGCACTTCTACCTGGACCACGAAAACTACTTCCTCTGGGGTGAAAACTTACCCACGTACAAACCGCCTCTGGCGCCCGACCATCTGAACAACCTGGAACAGTCCCGAAATCTGGCACAGGGCCGGGTGATGCGCTACATCACACCGCACGGAAAATGGGGAATTCACACCACGTTCACAGACAATCTGCGGATGCTCACCCTCTCCCGCGGCGGTTATCCGGTGTGGATCAACGATAAAGACGCGGAAGAGCTGGGAATCCGCGATAACGACTGGGTGGAGCTGTACAACGACAACGGCGTATTCGTGCAGCGGTGCATCACATCTGCCCGCATTCCTCGCGGAACCGTGTTCATTTACCACGCCACGGAACGGACCGTCGGTATTCCGGTTTCGCCCATGAAGAACCGGCGCGCCGGCATGCACAACTCTCTGACCCGTGTACTGTTGAAACCGCTGCTGATGTCCGGCGGGTACGCTCAGTTTACCTATTTTCTCAATTACTGGGGTCCGCCGGGAATCAACCGCGACAGCTTCGTTTTTATCCGGAAAATCGAGGAACCCAAATTCTGAGGAGCGGGAAGCATGAAAGTACGCGCGCAAATCAGCATGCTGTTCCACCTGGATAAATGCATCGGCTGCCACACCTGCAGCATCGCCTGCAAGAACATCTGGACGGACCGCAAGGGTGCCGAGTACATGTGGTGGAACAACGTGGAAACCCGGCCTGGAACCGGCTATCCGGTTCTATGGGAAGATCAGAAAACATACCGCGGTGGCTGGGAACGGAAAAACGGGAAGCTCAAATTAAAACTCCATGGCCGGGCAAAGGGGATTGTTAACCTTTTCTACAATCCAGCCCTTCCAAAGCTAAAGGATTATTACGAACCGTTTACCTTCCGCTACCGGAACCTGTTCACGGCTCCCCAGGCGGACGACCAGCCCACGGCGGAACCGATCTCCGCCATCACCGGCAAGCCGATGAAGATCGAATCCG
>MTOL01000211.1 GCA_002011685.1 Deferribacteres bacterium JdFR-76 | reverse complement strand
TCTCAGTTTCAGGAAGATGTGATCATGGTCGTTTCGGATCTTTCCAACCTGGAAGCCGTCTGTGAGATTGATGAGACGGATGTGGTAAATGTTTCGGTGGGCGATTCGTCTATCATCCGCATCGATGCATTTCCCGATACGTCGTTTGTGGGCCGGGTCAGTGAAATTGCACACACCGCCCGCACCCGTGGCCTCGGTACCCAGGAAGAAGTGACGAATTTCGAGGTGCGCATTTCGGTTCTGGATGAAATAAAAGATGTGCGGCCGGGCATGTCGGCAACTGTTGATATTATCACGGATGTGAAAGATGATGCGCTGAAGGTGCCCATTCAGGCCGTGACGGTCCGTGAAGAGAAGGTGATCCGCAAAGCCCTGGCAAAACGGAAAAAGTCGAAGCGGGCGGAAGAAACTGGCGATTCCGCCGGAGCCGTTCAGGAAGAGCCAGCCGCAGGAAATGGAAATGAACTGCGGGAGGTGGTGTTCGTTGTGAAGGATGACAAGGTAGAGCTCCGCCCTGTGAAAACCGGTATCATCGGGGAAACGGAAATTGAAATCCTTTCTGGAGTGGAAGAAGGGGAAAAGGTTGTGACGGGTAGCTACCGGGTTCTTTCCAAAGATCTGTACGATGGGGCCCGGGTGAAGGTGGAGAAAAAGCGGCTGAAGAGAACGGTAACGGAGAAGTAGCAGGTAGAGCCATGGCAAAAAATGATGTTATCATTAAAGTAGAAAATTTGAAGAAGGATTACTGGCTGGGCTCTGTGGTTGTTCATGCCCTTCGGGGGATTAATCTGGAGGTCAAACGCAACGAATATGTGGCCATCATGGGACCGTCGGGTTCCGGCAAATCGACCCTGATGAACATCCTTGGCTGTCTGGATACTCCCACAGAGGGCACCTATTTTTTTGAAGGGCGGGATGTAAGCAATCTGGATGACGATGAGCTGGCCCGCATCCGCAACAAAAAGATCGGTTTTGTGTTTCAGACGTTTAATCTGCTGCCGCGAGCGGACGCACTGCACAATGTGGAACTTCCGCTTATTTACAGCGGAATGCCAGCAGCAGAGCGCAAACGCCGGGCCCGGGAGGCTCTTGAGCGCGTTGGTCTCGGTGACCGGATTCACCACCGGCCCAGTGAGCTTTCCGGCGGCCAGCGGCAACGGGTTGCCATTGCCCGGGCTCTGGTAAACAACCCTTCTATTCTTCTGGCTGATGAGCCTACGGGAAACCTGGACACCAAAACCGGAGAGGAGATTATGGAGATCCTGGGAGAGTTGCACGCCCAGGGACATACCATTATTCTCGTGACCCACGAGCGTTACATAGCCGAACATGCCAGGCGGATTGTCCGCTTACGGGATGGCCTGATTGAACAGGATGAGCGAATCCCGGAAACAGGCCGCCGCAGAAACAACCATAGGTAGAGAATCGGCCATGCGTTTTCTGATTGCCTTTTATGAAAACCTCAGGATGGCCCTTACAGCCCTGCGCACCCATAAAATGCGGGCGTTCCTTACTACCCTGGGCATCATTATTGGGGTATTTACCATCATTTCCATCTCCACGGTTATCTCGGGCCTGAATAAGGCCTTTGTTAGCGAAATTTCGGCTTTCGGTTCCGATGTGCTTTACATTCAGAAATTTCCCTGGGCACTGAACGGCAACTGGTTTGAATACCGCAACCGCAAAGACATTACGCTCCGACATGCCAAGGCAGTAATGAAGTATGCCACGTTTGCCCAGGCTGTTTCGTACGAAGTGGAAACACGGCGTACGGTGAAATATCGTAACGAAAGTGTGGAACGCGTTCTGATCATCGGCACCAACGAACAGTACCAAGTAACACACAGTGCTTACCCCATGTTGGGACGGTTTTTGATAAAGAATGATGTGGATCACCGGCGCCTGGTCTGTGTTTTGGGATGGGGGGTTGCGGACAAGCTTTTTAAGGAAGAAAATCCTTTGGGTAAAGAAGTAAAAATTGGTGGGTACTTTTTCCGTGTGGTTGGAGTGCTGGAAAAACGAGGGGATGTTTTCGGGTTTAATCTGGATGAAAATGTGGTCATCCCATATGGGGTGTTCCGCAAGTTGTACGGTTTTCGTCGCTCTCTAACCATATCGGTCAAGGTGGGGGATCCGGCGCTTGTAGATTACGCCCGGGAAGAACTGCGGGGAATTATGCGGCGGGCACGGGGGCTGGCGCCGGGAGAGGAGGATGATTTCGCCATCAACCAGCAAAGCATGCTGATGAATTTTTACAAACAGATTACCACGACGCTTTATATTGTGGCAATTGGAATTGGGGCCATTTCGCTTTTTGTGGGTGGGATCGGCATCATGAATATTATGCTCGTATCTGTGACGGAGAGGACGAGAGAAATTGGCATCCGCAAGGCGATCGGAGCCCGCCGGTTTGATATCCTTGCCCAGTTTCTGGTTGAAGCAGTAACGATCTGCCTGGTTGGTGGAGTGATTGGCATTCTGCTGGGATTTGGTATCGGTCAGCTCATCGATGCCGTAACACCCCTTCCCGCTTCGATCTCCCTCTGGTCGGTAATGCTTGGGCTTGGGTTCACCACCACTGTAGGGATTTTCTTCGGGCTTTATCCGGCCGCAAAAGCNGCCCGNCTGAATCCCATCGAAGCGCTTAGATACGAATAAGAATTTCGCANCCGTTCGGATATTTTTTGGGGGGAATTCCGGCTTTTTTCTGAAAAAGGGATGTTAGAAAGGAGCACCGGCTTGTTTTGCAGGAAGGGTTTCCGCTTTTTTATCGGAACGGGAAAGTCATAAAAGAAAATGATCTGCTCTGGATGGGAAAGAATATTCATGGGGAAATGCGGTTTTGAGGTTGGAATCTGGCCGACAAACCGTTGCCTGTCTGTCCAGACAATCAGTTTTTCTCAGATCCCCATGGTCTCTCCTTTTTCTTTCTTTCTCTCGTATGGGTGGAAATAAAAGAAAAAAGGGCCCCTGGAGGGCCCTTGTCTTATGTCCGGTAGGGATTCAGCTTTTGCAAAAGGAAGAGGAGCGTTTCTCTGTGTTCATATTCTTCATCCCTTAGCTGATTAAGAGTGGGCAGGAAATCCACCAGGCCCTCTTCTTCAGCTTCGTAAAGTAAATTG
>MTOL01000246.1 GCA_002011685.1 Deferribacteres bacterium JdFR-76 | reverse complement strand
CTGCTTCCCAGGAACGGAGCTATTCTTACAGTGACTGGGAAAAAAATGAGGCCTGTCGGCAGTGTCATGTGGATTTCTATTACCAGTACAGGCAGGCGATGATGAGCAAGGCCTATACGCATTCCTGGGATGAAATTGAATATTTCAAGCTGGCACTTCCACATGCCAGAATGGACGAAAAGGTTGCCGAAGTGGAAGCCGGGTGCAACGGATGCCATTCTCCCATGGCATTTTTGTCGGGAGACATTCCGCCCAAACCGCCATCTGAAAATACCCGGGCCAATGAGTCGGTAAACTGCGACTTCTGTCATACCATTACCGGTTTCAAAGGCGATATCCCCTTCAATTTCAACTACATTTCGGAACCGGGAAAAACAAAATACGGCCCACGACCCGGGGTAAAATCACCGCACCATAACACCGAGATGTCGGAATTTATCAAGAGTGCAGAATTTTGTGGCACCTGCCACAATGAAAAAAGTCCTTACGGTGCATGGGTGAAGGCGACCCATCTGGAATGGAAAGAAGGGCCGTATTCCAAGCAGGGGGTGGTTTGTCAGGATTGTCACATGCCCAAAGCACCTGGTGTGAATGCCAAAATGGGCGAGACCTATCCGGATGTCCGGCAGCACCTGTTTCACGGTGCGCATGATGAGGGGAAACTGCGCGGTGTTATTGAGATGCGGATGCATGCCAATGAAGCAGAGGTTGAACCTGGTGAGACAGTGGTTGTTACGGTTGTACTTCACAATGCCAAGGCCGGGCACAAGGTGCCTACCGGGTCTGCCGAGGAGCGTATTCTCTGGCTCCATGTGGAAGCGGTGGATGCCAGTGGCAAACGCTATCACCTGCCGGTGGACCGAAAGGGTTTTGATGGAGAAGAATACACCATCGCTTCAAATGTGCTGGCCTATCAGGACATGGGACCGGTGCTCGGCATTAAGGATTTCAAAGGGATCAGGAGAGAAATGGTACCAGAGGGGGACCGCATTTTCCGGCTTCCCTATCTGGACCCGCAGGGTCGGATGACCATTATGCAGTGGAATACCAAATCGTTTGGACCCGATTACCGGATCGGCCCGCGCGAGACCAAAATAGAAACCTTTACCTGGCAGATTCCCGATGATATCCCCCCCGGCCCGGTTCGGGTTGAAGCGACTCTCAATTACCGGCGTCTGGTTAAGCCGGTGGCAGATTTCCTCGGGGTTCCTGAGGAGGAAAGTAAAATTATTCTGATTAATACCGCATTCACCACATTTGAAATTGTAGACTACTGAGGTCTGCCAGTAGAGAGGCTGTCCCATGCGGCGGGGTCACTTGCTTTAACAGGGCTACGAAGCGAAGCCCTGTCTCCCCCTGGCGGAAGTTCTTCAAAGGCCGTTTTGGCTACTAAGGAAAGGGGACAGGGATTCCGAACCGGTGGATATGCGCGGAATTTTGGCCAGTTAAAAGAGAGCCGGATAGCCCGGACAAGCGGAGGGTCCGGGCTTTTTTGCAGGCAAATTGGAGCTGGCATGATTTGCGGGTTTATGGTTCCCCTGCAGGAAAGGTTTGAAATTGGTGATCATCTTTTCTATTATTTTGANATTCAGNCCTATCACGCTTTTGCTGCTCAGAATTGTACGGGGTGCCAGAATTGTTCAGCGGAGCAGATTCNTTGAAAGGGGACCCGTTTCATGTTTGATCTGTTGCTCCCGATTGTCTGGCGTTCGGCCCAGCATACACTCGAAATTTCCGCGCTGATTTTTTTGATGATGGTCATCGTGGATCTCGTAAACGTGCGGACACGCGGATTGTTGGTTCAACTGATCCGCCGGGGGCCGTTTCGTCAGTATGTTATCTCGTCAGGACTGGGCGTCATTCCCGGGTGTTTTGGTGCATTTATGGCTGTAACCCTTTATGTTCACGGGCTGATTGGATTTGGAGCGCTTACCGGCACCATGATTGCCAGTAGCGGCGATGCCGCATTTGTCCTGCTGGCCACCTCTCCCAAGACGGCCCTGTATCTTTTTCCGCTGCTATTCATCACAGGGATGGCGGCGGGTTTTCTGGTTGAACGGGCGGTCCGCTCTATCCGCTGGATTCCGTGTAAGGAGTGCCCCCTGCAGCAGTATCACGAGGAGGATGTGAGCTGGAGGCATTACGTGCGCGTTCATATCTGGCAGCATATCATAAAAGAACACCTGCTGCGGATTGTGATCTGGATGTTTTTCATTCTGGTGTTCATCGAGCTGGCCCTGCATTTCTGGAACCTGGAGCGTTTTGTTCAGGAATACCGGGTTGCCATCCTTGTGGTTGCGGCCCTGGTTGGCCTCATCCCAGATTCCGGGCCGCATATTCTGTTTATCGGCCTTTATGCCCAGGGAGTAATCCCGTTTTCGGTGCTTCTTGCCAACGCCATTTCTCAGGATGGGCACGGGAGCCTCCCGCTCTTTTCCATTTCCACCCGGGATGCCGTGCTGGTAAAGCTTGTGAATTTTGTAATCGCAATTTGTGTAGGCGGACTTGTTTTTATGCTGGGTTTTTAGTAAATTAATCCGTTTTGAANTGCAAAAATGCNAAANGTGATGGATAGAGGAGGAAAGAATGAAGGTCTATTTAAAACAGATTGAGGGGCTGAGCTTGGCTGCTCGGGGTGAGTCAAACCACTGGGTGGTGATGGATGGTGCCAGGCAGTTTGGCGGCAGTAAAGCAGCTTCCTCCCCCATGGAACTCGTGCTGATGGCCCTGGCGGGCTGCACCAGCATGGATGTTCTCTCTATTCTGCAGAAGATGAGGCAATCTCTCAGCGATTACCGCGTGGTTGTAAAAGCTGAGCGGGCAGAGGAGCATCCCAAGGTGTACACCCGGATTCATATCGATTATTACTTCTGGGGCGATCAGGTGGAAGAAAAGAACGTTCAGCGCGCCATCGAACTGTCTCAAACCAAATACTGTTCGGTATCCATTATGTTGAAAAAGACGGCGGAACTGACGTACGCCTATCATATTAATGAGCCCATACCGGAGGACGATTTGCCTCAGCCATGATCCGGTTCAAAAAACCGTTTTACCGGATTTATCTGGCTCCCGANTTTCAACTTTCCGGGAGGCTGCTGTTGCTCAGTGTCGCTGTGGGGGTAGCGGCCGGGC
>MTOL01000555.1 GCA_002011685.1 Deferribacteres bacterium JdFR-76 | reverse complement strand
ACCGCCCAGTCCCGGTGGGCTTCAACAACCCGGGTAGCGGGAAATGGTTCGGCTACCACCTCTTTCGATTTCACGGCATGTTCAACAAGTTCCATTCCTGCTTGCGAGCGGCAAAGAATCAACGAATGTCCCTGTGTATCGCTCATATATTCCGGAATCCAGGGATCACCAAATGAGAGATCGGCCCATTCCCCCATAACGTCACCGCAAACCAGACACCCCAACGGCGCATAGCAAAAGGTCCGCCAGGGAGAGCTCCCCAACCCGCGGTCTCTAAATGACCGCTGAACAACCTGTCCATTCCTTTTGCGAACACGGACATTCCCGGGCCAGCCATTTCCCCGGAAAGAAAGCTCCTCCACCTCACCCGGTTCGACCCCCAGCCGCTTCAAAATATACATCACAAACCGTTGATCTTTTGTTTGTTTGCACTGAAGTGCAAATGTGTAAGCCACTTTGCGAAAAACCCGCCGGCTTTTCAGGCGCCACCGCTGCACCGCGGCCACCATACAGGGAACGCCCACAACGGCGACCCTTTTGTATTTTCTTTCCTTCAAAACCTGCCGCAAAGCTGGAAACAGGGTTACAGAAATGTATTTGGATGCCTGGGCCGCCCGCAAATCGTCTTCCGTGCTTGCAATAATTGCTTCTGCCTCCAGAGGATTTCCCTTTTTCATCCGAACCACCACGGCCGCATCGATAAGGCCCTGGCGTAGGGCGTGCAATAACAGTGCCGTGACTGCCCCGCCAGAGGCGCCTTTCCTGCGGATTTCCGCGTCACGCGCATAGCCCACAAATACCCCTCTAAAATATCCCAGTAGCGGCTGAAAGGAAAGGCCGTTCTGCACACCGTTTTCCGAAAAAAGCGGCAAAAGGTGGTTGTCATTGAAAGGATAGACCGGGCAAACATCATTGCACAGCCCACACAGGGTGCACAGGGCCTGATCCACCTCCGGGTAATAATTCCCCTCCCTGGATCGCACCATACGGATGGCATCCGGAGGGCAGATAGCCGCACACACCCCGCACTGGGTGCAAAGAGAAGAATAAANCTTACCGTTTTCAATCACCGGATGCCTGTCCAAAAAACCTGCAGAACAGAGAGCTCACTGCTCCTGCAAAGCAGCGGTCTGCTGCTGAACCGGCGCTTCGGGCCAGCCCTGGACAAACTGCCGGACAATCCCTGCAGACCGCCGTGCTTCTGGCAAAAGCCGATCGATCGCCTTTTTCAGATCGGCCCTCACCTGTTCCCGTTCACTCCAGAGTAGATCCAGATCATCCCGCAATTCTTCAAAAGAAAGCTTAGCAAAATCCTTCGCAAATCGCTCCATTCCCAACAATGCCATAAAGGCCCGGAGTTTAAATTGGTAGCTTAGTGCTAGGGTTGGAACGTGCATGGCAGTGGAGAAAATACAGGAATGCATGCGACTGGCGATGAATAGATCCATCTCCCCTATAATGCCTTTCAGTTCATCGGGCCGGTACAGCTTTTCCAGCACAAAGGCCCTGGATTTGTGCTGCATTCTGGCCAGTACATCCCGTGCCACTTCTTTGTCATCATCACGGTTCCCATGAACCGCATGGTTCGTAGAAACAAAAATCACGCTACCACCATAACGTTCAAGGAAATGATCCGCCAGGCGGGAAACGGTTGCCACATATTCCGCATAATATTCTTCTGGTTTCTTTCCAGACGGCGCATTGGAATAATTCCACCGCAAAACAGAGATGCCCAGGCGCGGCTTCGCTGCAAGATCCACCCCTTCTTGAGCCAAAAGACGCAGAGCCGTCTCCTCTGGAACAGGCTTCTGCTGAATGGCCGGATCTGCCACCAGCTCAATTTTCGGCCTGGTAACGGATATTTCTTCCAGAACCTCCAGCGACCTTTTATCCCGTACTGTAATCACGTCGCATTTGTTCAGGACCCACCGGGTGAGCCAGCGCGACTGCCAGAATCGGAGCGGGCCGATCGTCTGGGCGTAGAGAATCATGGGTTTGCCCAGCATTTTGGCAAACCAGTACCCGTAAAGGGCAAAATAGAGCTGCTGATGAAAATTGTCGTTGATACGTTCCGATCCAATGCTTATCACAAGATCCGCATGCGCTAAAGCTTTCACGTATCTCCGTCTTCCAGGAGAAAAGGTAAACAACTGGTACAGATACGGCAGTTTCAGATAGCGGTGCAAAATCAGAAAAAGTGAATTCACCCCCATCCAGATGGCATTGGGAATGAGCCAGCGCACTTTCCGCGGAAGCGTCCCCAAACGCGGTGGGCGCGGAAACAGTTCCGGAACCGTTGGTAGTTTCATAAACTCCGCAATGGTCTCTTCATTCACTGTGGATAGGGTCATTTCCACCTGCGGGAATACCTCCCGGAGATTCTGCACAACATTCTCCAGAACAGAAGCACTTCCCACGTTAGAAATGGTGTTGACTTCGGTCAGCAGAATTCGCATCATTGCATCCTCACTGCTCTATTACTTTTCTGCACAACTTTGCCAGTTCTTCCGCCCGCTTTTCCCAGGTGAATTCCCGAAGGGCTTGCTGCCTGGCACGCTGTCCCAGGGTTTTCCGCACATGCGGATGTTCAATCAGATAATTCAGTTTTTCCGTCAGATCCTCCATATCTCCCGGCCGACAAAGAAGGCCGGTTACTCCGTCTTTTACCAGTTCAGCAATCTGTCCGATCCGAGATCCAACCACGGCTTTTCCNTAAGCCATATACTCAAAAACTTTAACGGGCGAATAGTAGAAAAANTCAAGATCAGGGTAGGGCGCCAGCGCAATATCCATCGCTGCAATATAGGAGGGGACTTCTTCCGGGGGAACAAATCCGGTAAGGACCACCCGATTCTGGAGATTNTCTCGGTAAACCATTTCTTTGAGCTGATCCGCCATTGGCCCACCTGCTCCCACCAGCAAAAAGGAAACCCCGGAGTGCGTTTGCAATATTCGCCTCATCACCTGAAAGAGGCCCTCCACACCATGCCAGTAGTGAAATGATCCTACAAATCCCACAACCACCTGCGAATCAAGTCCATAGACGGCGCGAATTTTGCCCCTCTCACTGGCGCGGTTCTCATCAAACGAAACGCCGTTAGGAATCACCACGACCTTATCGGCAGGAATTCCCTTTTC
>MTOL01000500.1 GCA_002011685.1 Deferribacteres bacterium JdFR-76 | reverse complement strand
CGATTCGACCTCCACGAAGTATTCGGGTGTGGGTGCCAGATCCAGGAAGTGGACCCCATCCAGATTCAGTTTTAGGGATGCAAAGTTTTTGCGGATTTCCGGTTCTGGCTCACCCAGGGTGATGAAAAGCACATTTTCGCCCCGGTTGCGTCCTGCCAGAAGGAAATGAACCCCCAGCGTCGTTTTGCCGCATCCGGGCCCGCCGCGGATGAGGTACGTTTTTCTGGGCAAAAACCCTCCGTAGAGGATATCATCCAGCCCGGAAATGCCGCTGGATAATTTTTCCTCCATGGATCTGCCCTCCCTTTTTTTCCGTCCCGCAGGGCCAAATTTTTTNCGCCTCGCTGGCTGGTCCTTCAGGCCGGTCCGTGGCGGCCGTCAAGAACCTCCCTGACTTTGAATCCCAGGGCTACTGGCGTAAAGGGCTTCTGAATGTAAGGGTAGGACCGTTTCCCACCGGAGCCGCGCAGGATGATCTCGTGACTGTATCCGGACATGAACAGGATGCGCGTATCCGGACAGCATTTTTCCACTTCCTCCACAAGGCGGGAACCGGACATCTCCGGCATCACCACGTCAGAGAGTACCAGGTCGATCTTCCTGCTTTCGTCCTTGAGGAGCTCCACTGCCTGGCGTCCCGTTCGGGCCGTCAGGACGCGGTACCCGAGGCGGGTGAGCACCTTTACCACCAGCCGCAGCACGATGTCCTCATCTTCCACCACCAGAACGGTCTCGTTTCCGCGCGGAACGTGCTCCAGCCCTTCTTTTGGAATGGGATGTTCCAGTTCTTCTTTGGTGCGCGGCAGGTAGATCAGAAAGGTACTGCCTTTTTCGGGTTCGCTGTATACCCGGATGTGCCCGCCTGTTTGTCGGACAATTCCATAGGCCGTGGAAAGCCCGAGGCCTGTTCCTTCTCCGATCTGTTTGGTTGTGAAGAAGGGTTCAAAGATCTTGTCCTGGATGTCGGGAGCTATGCCGATGCCCGTATCGGCGATGGTCAGCAAAACGTATTCTCCGGCTTCTACTCCCGGATGCGAGCGGGCGTATTCTGCGTCGAGAATGGCATTTTCTGTGCGGATGGTGAGTGTGCCTCCGTCGGGCATGGCATCCCGGGCATTCACCACGATGTTCATGATCACCTGTTCCATCTGGCCCGGATCAGCTTTGATGTTCCACAGATCCTTCTGGGTCTGAATGTGCAGCTGGATATGTTCGCCAATGACCCGCCGCAGCATTTTCTCCAGGCCGCGGACCACGTCGTTCAGGTTCATGACGCGGAATTCCATCGGGTGGCGCCGGCTGAATGCCAACAGTTGTCGCGTCAGTTCTGCGGCCCGCACGCCGGCTTTATGGATTTCCAGCACGTCGTTGCGAATGGGATCCTCGGGCGAGAGGGTATTCAGCAGCATCTCCGAATAGCCGTTGATGATTGTCAGCAGATTGTTGAAGTCGTGGGCAATGCCTCCGGACAGACGGCCGATGGCTTCCATCTTCACGGCCTGGCGAAGCTGGGCTTCCAGACGGTTGCGTTCCGTCACATTCCGCAGCGTCCCGAGGATGGCTGGTCGCCCTTCCCAGGTAATCCGTGCTTCAAATACTTCCACGTCTACTTTTTTTCCTTCCCGTGTCAGCGCCGTAAACGAGAACTGCCGCGGTTCGTAGTCCCCCCTCTGAAAAGCTTCCCAGCGTTCCTCCAGCACCGGGCGGTCCTTTTCCTCGATGATGGAGAGGATGTCAAAATCTGGCGAGGTGATCTCTTCCGCTGTGTAGCCCAGCCATTCATGAATGCGCGGGTTGGTAAAGACGATTTTCCCATCTTGGGCAACGTAGATGCCGTCCGAAGAAAAGTTAACCAACGTCCGAAACTTTTCTTCGCTTTCTTGGAGAGCCTTCAGGGCCACTTTTCGCGGTGTAATGTCGTCGATGCTTCCTTCGTGGAAGGCGATCTCACCGCTCTCGTCACGGATGGCGGAGACATTGAGTTCCGCCCAGAAACTGGTTCCATCTTTGCGGATGAATTCCACTTCGAAATCGCGGACCATGCCGTCTTTTTCCAGCTTTTTGAGCAGCTTTTTCCTGTCCGCCGGGTTCTTGTAGAACTCCGTAATCCGCTTTCCCACCAGCTCCTCTTTTGTCTGGTAGCCGAACAGCTGCAGGAAGGTGGCGTTGGCTTCGAGGATCTTTCCGTCGGCGGAAATGCGAAACAGACCAATAGGAATTTCTTCGAACAGCTTCTGGTAGCGGGCCTCTGCTTCCTCCAGTTTTTGCCGCTGGTGAGCCTTTTCCAGGACCGATTTCACGGCTGCAGAAAGGCGGGCAAAATGGGCCGGTGTTTTGATGACGTAGTCATCTAGGCCCATCTTCATGGCTTCCACCGCCACCTCTTCGCTGCCCGTGCCCGTGAACATGATAACCGGGCAATTGGGATAGCGCAATTTAACCTGGTAGAGGACTTCCAGTCCATCAATCCATCCCACCCGGTAGTCGGTTATGACCAGGTCGAACTGGCCTTCCTGGAGGGCCCGGTCCAGCTGCTCCACTCCCGGTATCTGGCGGATGTCGATATCTCCGAAATCCTTGTGCAGTTCCCGGACGATCAGCCGCCGATCATCCGGATTGTCATCGACCAGCAAGATACGGAGCGGTTTTTCGGTTTCGCCTTCCATCCGCTGGATCTCCTTTCATTCTGGCATCATCCGGTTGCCATTGTGGTGGCGAACATGTTGCAGAGGGTCCGCCTTTATCTGTGAGAACAGTCGATTTCTTCGCATCAAAAGTAATCTGTGGGGAAGTCCTCTTCGGGGATACAAACGGAGTAAATGAACCCTCTCCAACTTCTTTGAATTTCTTATAATTACTGTGGTAAGATAGGACTTTTCTCTTTGTGCTGCAAGGTTTTTTCTTTACGATCAATGGAGAATTATCCGTTTGAGGCGGGACTTTTTCATCCGGTGCCGTTTTGCAATCCAGCGTTCAGAACAGGTTCATGGGATCCACATCCACAGTAATTTTAAGCCCGCGCTGGCGAAACCGGCCGAAGTCCTCCAGCGCCTGGCGCAAGGCCGTGTGCACCTCTTTCCCTGAAGGGTCCTGAAAGCGGTCCCATTTGATCAGCAACCGGTAGCGGAATTCACCTTTCAGACGGGAGA
>MTOL01000473.1 GCA_002011685.1 Deferribacteres bacterium JdFR-76 | reverse complement strand
GCTGGCGGCCCTCTTCCTGCACATCGTCATAGCCAAGAAGGTGCAATGTACCATGAATTACCAGGCGCCAGAGCTCTTCTTCCGGGTGAACGGACAGGAGCATGGCCTGATTATATGCGCGATCCACACTAATATAAATTTCGCCTTCAAAATTGGATTTGTCAAGTTCAATTGGGAAAGAAATTACATCCGTTTCAAAATCATGATTCAAAAACCTCCGGTTCAAGTCCCGAATATACGGATCATCTACAAAGATGACGCGGATTTCTCCTTGCAGCGACTGTTTTTCCCGCTCCACTACTTTCGTCACGACATCCGCGACCTTTTCAGGCGGAAGCGGAAAATCATCGATGGTATGAAAACACTTAACTTCCACGGTTGCCATTCCCTGAAGCCAGAATAGAGGCAACGCGCCGTTCGATCTCTTTCTGCCCTGGGTACTCCAAGCGCTCGTGGTGCATCCCAAGCAAGGCGTTGGAAAACGTCTCCGTAATGGTGCGCAGATCCCGCATGGTCAGTGGGCAATCGTCCAGATCGCCATTGTGGATCTTCTCCTCCACGATGTTGCGCACGGCGTTGCGGATTTTACCGATCGTGGGCTCCTTAATGGAACGGACGGCTGCCTCCACCGCATCGGCCAGCATAAGGATGCCGGTTTCCTTGGACTGCGGCCGGCGGCCCGGGTAGCGGAAATCGCTTTCCAGGACTTCTTCTCCTTTGGAGGTCTCCTTGGCTTTCTCGTAAAAGAACTTCATAAGGGAGCCGCCGTGGTGTTCGACAATGAAATTGCACACAATGGATGGAATGTTGTTCTGCCGAGCAAATTCGTATCCTTTTCGCACATGGTTGATGAGGATGAGGCTGCTGATGCGCGGCGAGAGCTTATCGTGCGGATTTTTTCCGCCGCGCTGGTTCTCCACGAAATATTCGGGCATAAACATTTTGCCAATATCGTGGTAATAGGCCCCAACACGCACCAGCAAAGCATTGGCCCCAATCGCTTCGGCGGCGGCCTCGGCCAGTGTGCTCACCTGCAAGCTGTGATGGTACGATCCGGGCGCCCGCATCGCCAGCATTTTCAGCAGCGGGTGATTTAGATCACTTAGCTCAATCAGCTTGAATTCGGAAGCCACATCAAAAACCGTGTCGAACAGAAGAATGCCACCGTAGGCCAGCAGCGGTGTCAGAATGCTTGTAGCNAGGGCGCTGGCCAGAGCCAGGCCAAGCTCCTTGCCGCTGATGAAGCGGATCGCCCCGAGAGAAAGGATGATCAAAAGGTACGCCACCAGCAGAAACAGAGTGGCATTGGCCAGCTTTTTCCGGTAGCGCGAAAACCCAAGTCCCAGAATGGCCACCGCGCTGGTAACGATGCCCACGAGAACGAGCTCAAAATCGTTCCCCCACTGGGCTGCTACCAGAACACTGAGCCCCAGAGCGGCAAAAAACCCGGTCCGGGTGTCTTGATAAGAAGTAACCACCAGCGGCACAAGGGCCACCGGAATAAAAAATTTGGACAGGCCGTAGTGCTTGATCCCCGCCGAAAAAACCACAATAAACAGCATGGAGCTGAAAATAATAAAAAGCATCCGCCGATCTCCCCAGATACGGCGCCGGTGAAAATAAAGAAAGAGCAAAAACGGAACCTGGGTTAGGATAATGATGAGAACCTTGCTGGCCTCGATCCCGATGCGGTGAAAGAGGCCCGTTTCCGCACGGCGCTCTTGCAGCGCTTTGGCCAGAGAGCGGAGGATGTCCACATGCTCCCTGGTAACCCGTTCGTGGCTGTCGATGATCCGCTCACCGCTGAGAATCCGGCCCTTCACGGTGGGAATTCGCGCAATGGCGGCTTCCACCCGCCGCTGCGTTTCCGCCTCATCAAAGAAAAGATTGGGCTGTAGCTGCGCATCGATAAGGGCATATCCAACACGCACCCTCTCAGCATCGTCCCGGAAGAGTGTACGCAGCCGGTTCAGCAGGTACGTCCGGGCCTCGCTTACTTCAAAAAGCTCGGTAAGGGTTCGTTCCTGCTCCCCTCCGCCTTTGCGGACGGTAATACGGTTTTGAGCATGGGAAACAGAACGTTTATTCACATTCAAGACGCCGCTACGGTATACCAGCGACAGTTCCTTCCGCAGCAGCGCGAAGAAGCTGGCAAAGCTTTTGCGGTCAACCCGTCCCTTTTCTTGACGGAAATTGAGGAAGAAACCCAGGTGATCCTCACCCAAGACAATGCGGAAAGCTGTTAGCTCTTCTCGGATCCGGGCAAGAACCACACTATCGGGCACGTCCGATTCCAGAATAGCAAGAATCGCTTTCTCGATATGTTGCAGGTTCTTCTCGGCGGCACGTGCCACAGAGTCTTCGCGCACAAATACGGGCGGAACGTTTCTCCGCGCCTCTTCCTGTTCGCGGGCCAGCTCTTCCGGACTTTTTTCCACAAAAAAGGTAAACGGTGCGATGATTTCCCTGCTGGAAATACTGCCTTCCCGAAGATCCGCAAATTTGTATGACTCGGCCTTCGGGAAAAGCAGATAAGACACCACCACAAATGTGGCTGCCAACATCCCACGGTAAAAGGCAGCGGTTTTATACCACGGCACCTCCTCAGATGAGGGACGGCCGTCCCGATGCCAGCGCAGTGCATATTTAAAGAAATTGGCCATGGCTGGTCCCGGTTAGTTCAGACCGGCTTCTTCCCCCGTACCGGCCGGCTCCTGTCCTGCAGGGCCGCCATTTTGCGTCTCTTTCCGCCGCTGCTCGTCATAGGCATCATAAGCCAGGATAATCTCCCGGACGAGTGGATGGCGCACAACGTCTTTCTCTGTGAGGTAAATGAAAGCAATTCCCTCAATCCCCTGCAGGATGTGCTGAACCTGCACCAGTCCAGACCGNTCCTTGTCCGGAATGTCGATCTGGGTTATATCTCCTGTAATGATGGCTTTGGAATTGATCCCCAGTCGGGTCAGAAACATCTTCATCTGATTTTCGGATGTGTTCTGGGCTTCATCCAGAATCACAAAAGCGTTGTTCAGCGTACGGCCGCGCATGTACGCCAGGGGGACAATCTCGATCTGCCCTGTATCCATCATCCGGCGCAGCTTGTCCACCGGCAGCATGTCGTACAGCGCATCCCACAGCGGACGCAGATACGGATCCACTTTTTCGCG
>MTOL01000185.1 GCA_002011685.1 Deferribacteres bacterium JdFR-76 | reverse complement strand
AAACCTTGTCAAATCCCGGATGAAGGGTTTCCACTCCCCTATTTTTCTCCTTCCCTGCAGAGCAGGTGACAAGCCGGGCCTTCGCACATGTCAGAATTCCGTCAAATTCGGCTCTCCCCAAAGGCTTCGTGTGTACCCAAACGCCTTCTCCGATAAACTATTCCACAGCTCCTGCCAATCCAGAGCACCCTTATTCCACAATTGAATACAAACTACCCGCTTTTTCCCAGAATTGACTCCGTTTGCAAATCTCTGTTGAATCAATGGGCCATTCAATTTTANTTTCAAAAAGCCAGTATCCGGCAAACGGGCTGTTTGCCANTCTGAGCGAAAAGGACGGCGAGATGGGAACGATGATCCCCTGCTGCTCTCCGTTCCACTATAAACCGGCCGAAACAGGCGAAATAGGAGTTAGTACGTAATCGGACCGAAGATGGAAATCCGCGGAGTTCTGTTTGACATAAAAAAATATGCCATTCACGACGGTCCGGGCATCCGGACAACCCTGTTTTTTAAAGGATGTCCGCTCCGCTGCTGGTGGTGCCACAATCCAGAAAGTCAGAATCCCGGCGTGGAAACCATTGTTAAAATCAACCGCAAAAAAGTTCTGAATCTGTCCTATTCCGAAACCAGAGAAGTGATCGGCCGGGAGGTCAGCGTTGACGAGGTCTTACGGGAGATCGAAAAAGACGGTATCTTTTACGACGAATCGGACGGTGGTGTTACTTTTTCCGGTGGTGAGCCTCTGATGCAGATCGATTTTCTTGAGGCTCTCCTGAAGGAATGCCGGTCCCGCGAAATCCACACGGCGGTGGACACCTGTGGATACACACCTTTTGAAAATCTGGAGCGCATCTTGCCCTACACCTGCCTCTTTCTTTACGACCTGAAATTGATGGACCCGGAGCAGCACCGAAAATACACCGGAAAGGAGAACGGCGTGATCCTGGACAACCTCCATCGGCTGTTGGAAAAAAGCAGCGAAGTTCTGGTACGCATGGCCATCGTTCCCGGAATTACGGACACGGAAGAAAACCTGATGGCCATGGCTGACTTCCTCAGAAGTTGTCGGCGAATCCCGCCGGTGGAGCTCCTCCCTTTTAACCGGATCGCCCCGGACAAGTACAAGCGGCTAAACCGTGAATTCCGTCCCGGCAGCATTCAGCCCCCGTCACCTAAGAGGATGCGGGAAATCGCCAGCTGGCTCCGCAAACGAGGTCTAACCGTTCATATAGGAGGATAAAATGACGGAACGGATCCGCCGCCTGCGCGAAAAAAGCCTCAATGCACGTCCATTCATTTCTCCGGAACGTGCCATCCTTTTAACAGAATTCTACAAATCCGGCGTGCCAGGTCGGGTTTCCGTACCGGTGGCCCGGGCGCTGGCGTTCCGGCACATCCTGGAGAACAAGAAAATCTGCATTGGCGAAGACGAGCTGATCGTGGGCGAAAGAGGTCCGGAACCTAAAGCGACCCCCACCTATCCCGAAATTTGTATCCACAGCCTGCAGGATCTGGAAACGCTGCACTCCCGTGAAAAAATTCCTTACAAAGTGGACGAAGAAACCCGCCGGATTTACCAGGAAGAAATTATCCCCTTCTGGAAAGGCCGTTCCCTTCGTGACCGGATCTTTGAAGAAGTAGATCCAGAATGGATTGCCGCATATGAAGCCGGCGTTTTCACGGAATTCATGGAGCAGAGGGCACCGGGACACACCGTCCTGGACGACAAGATTTACCGCAAAGGCCTTCTGGATTTTAAAAAGGAAATCGAAGAGGAAATAGCACGGCTGGATTTTTTCCGGGATCCCGATGCCTTCGACCGACGGGAACAGCTGCGTGCCATGGCCATTGCGGCCGATGCACTCATTCTTTATGCCCGCCGCCATGCGGAAAAAGCCCGGCAGCTCGCCCAAAAAGAAGTGGATCCAAACAGGAAGAATGAGCTTCTCAAAATCGCCGAGGTATGCGAGTGGGTCCCCGCTCATGCACCCCGAACTTTCTGGGAAGCATTGCAATACTACTGGTTTGTCCATCTGGGTGTAATTATCGAACTGAATACCTGGGATTCTTTCAACCCTGGACGGCTGGACCAGCACCTCTACCCCTTTTACCGGCGCGACCTGGCGGAAGGGCGCCTTACACAGGAACAAGCCAGAGAGCTGCTGCAAGCCTTCTGGATCAAGTTTAACAACCAGCCAGCACCGCCCAAAATTGGCGTAACCGCCAAAGAAAGCGCCACCTACACCGACTTCGCTCTGATCAACCTGGGTGGCGTTAAACCCGATGGGAGCGATGCGGTCAACGAACTTTCCTACTTGATTCTGGATGTTATCGAAGAAATGCGCCTTTTGCAGCCCAGCTCAATGGTGCAGATCAGCAAAAAAACACCCGACCGCTTCCTGAAGCGGGCCCTGCGCATCGTGAAAACCGGTTTCGGCCAGCCGTCGATCTTTAATACGGATGCCATCATCCAGGAACTTCTGCGACAGGGAAAATCTATTGTGGATGCCCGCTGCGGCGGCGCCAGCGGATGCGTGGAAGCCGGCGCTTTTGGAAAAGAGGCCTACATCCTCACCGGCTATTTCAACCTGCCAAAGGTGCTGGAAATTACCCTGAACAACGGTGTGGATCCGCGGACCGGCAAAAAAATCGGCATCGAAACCGGCGATCCCAGACTCTTTCAAACATTTGATGACCTCTACGCCGCCTTCGAAAAACAGCTCAATTACTTCATCGACGTGAAAATCAAAGGAAATCTCATTGTAGAAAGACTGTATGCCAAATACATGCCGTCGCCGTTCCTCTCCATTTTTATCGATGACTGCATTAAGAAAGGCAAAGATTACAACGCGGGTGGCGCCCGTTACAATACATCCTACATTCAAGGTGTAGGAATGGGAACCATTACGGACTCTCTGGCCGCCCTAAAATACCATGTTTTCGATGAGCAGCGGATTTCCATGGAAGATTTTCTGCGTATTCTCCAGGAGAATTTTGAAAACAGCGAATCCTTCCGGCAGCTGCTTGTGAGCGCTACACCGAAATACGGAAACGATGATGATTACGCGGACCGCCTACTGCGCCGGGTTTTTGAATCCTTTTTCCGTGCCGTAGACGGACGACCCAACACAAAAGGCGGACATTTCCGCATCAATCTTTTGCCTAC
>MTOL01000508.1 GCA_002011685.1 Deferribacteres bacterium JdFR-76 | reverse complement strand
AAACGGCGGGAACATGCGGCCCGCTACACCGAGCTGCTGAAAGACCTTCCCGAAGATGTGGTCTTCCCGTACACGGCGCCATACAATGTTCACACCTTCCACCAGTACACCCTGCAGGTGGACCGGCGGGATGAGCTGCGTCAGTTCCTGGCGGAAAAAGGAATTGCCACAGGCATTCATTACCCGATTCCGTTGCATTTGCAGCCGGCCTACGCGCATCTGGGCTACAGGAAGGGCGATTTTCCCGTTTCTGAACGCGTGGCCAGCCGGGTGATTTCGCTGCCCATGTATCCGGAGCTTCCCAAAGAGCACCAGGATTACGTGGTGGAGCAGATTTACGCCTTTTTTGGAAAGAAGGTCTGAGTGTTTCCCAGAATCCACGAGTTCGCCGGCCCGGTCCGGTTTTGCCGCGGGCAAAATTTGTGGAAATCCGCCTTTTGTTTCATAGATTAAATCCAGTTTCTGCGATGAGGGAGGAAAAAAGGAGGCAGCCAGATGCTGGATCTCAAATTCATCCGCGAACATCCGGATTTGGTCAAGGAAGCTGTACGGAAAAAGGGTGAAAAGGCGGATGTGGACCGTTTGCTGGAGCTGGACCGGGAACGGCGGGAACTTCTCAGGGAGTCGGAAACACTGAAGCACCGGCGGAATGTGGTTTCTAAAGAGATCGGTCTGCTGAAGAAAGAGGGGAAGGACGCTTCCAAGAAAATTGCGGAGATGCGGGAGGTTGCCGAGCACATCCGCAGGCTGGACGAGCGTCTGGAACAGCTGGAAGCAGAAATTCAGGAGATCCTCATCTGGGTTCCAAATATCCCGCATCCATCGGTCCCTGAAGGTGACGAGTCGGCCAATCAGGAAATCAAGCGGTGGGGTGAGAAACCTTCGTTCGACTTTGATCCAAGACCACACTGGGAGCTGGCGGAGCGACTGGGGATTGTGGACTTTCAGCGGGGCGCCAAGCTTTCGGGCTCTAATTTTGTCGCCTTTCAGGGATGGGGAGCCCGCCTGGAACGGGCGCTGATCAATTTTATGCTGGATATTCACATCCGGAAACACGGATACACCGAAGTCTCTCCGCCGTTTATCGTCCGGCGTGACATCATGTTTGGCACCGGGCAGCTGCCCAAACTGGAAGAGGACATGTATCGCATCGAGCAGGATGATCTATTTCTCATTCCGACGGCCGAGGTGCCGCTCACCAATCTGTACAAAGATGAAATCCTTCCGGGGGATCAGCTTCCCATCTACCTGACGGCCTATACACCCTGTTTCCGGCGGGAAGCGGGATCGTACGGCAGAGAGACGCGCGGCCTGATCCGGATCCACCAGTTTGATAAAGTGGAGCTGGTAAAATTCGTAAAGCCCGAAGATTCCTACGACGAGCTCGAGAAGCTACTTCAGGACGCGGAGGAAATTCTGCAGCTGCTGGGTCTGCACTACCGTGTGGTGCTCCTTGCAGCGGGAGATTTGAGCTTTGCGGCTGCCAAATGCTACGACATTGAAGTGTGGGCTCCCGGAACCGGCAAATATCTGGAAGTGTCCTCGGTGAGTAATTTTGAAGATTTTCAGGCACGGAGGGCGAACATCCGCTTTCGCCGGACGCCCGATTCCCGGCCCGAGTATCTCCACACCCTCAACGGTTCTGGACTGGCCCTGCCGCGGACGGTAATTGCCCTGCTGGAAACATACCAGACCGACGAAGGAACGGTTTGGGTCCCCGAGGTACTGCGCCCGTACCTCGGCGTGGATGTGATCAAACCGGAACGCTGAGGAGCCGAATCCGATGCCGAAGGCCTCTTTTGAAAAACAGGATAGGAGCACTCCATGGGTGAGCATTACGGATGGATTTCGGTGCTGCCGCCGCTGGCTGCCATCTTTCTTGCGATCCGTACCAAACAGGTGTATCTTTCGTTGTTTTTTGGGATCTGGTTTGGCTGGCTGATCTTAGCCCAGTGGAACCCGATTGCAGGCCTGGCTCAGGCCTTGGATGCCTGCGTGAATGTGTTTGCGGATGCGGGAAATGCACGCGTGGTGATTTTCAGTGCGCTGGTGGGTGCGGTGCTCGCTTATGCCCAGCGCTCGGGTGGAGTGGAAGGTTTCATCAAAATGTCGGAGCGTCTGGGTTTTTCCAGTTCCCGTCGCCGCGCTGCCTTTCTTTCCTGGTTCATCGGGTTGTTTCTTTTTGTGGAATCAAGCATAACCATTCTGGTGCGAGGAGCAATCGCACGACCCGTGTTTGACCGCCTGAAAATTTCCCGCGAGAAACTGGCGTACATTCTGGATTCAACCTCCGCACCGGTGTGCGTGATGATCCCGCTCAACGCCTGGGGCGCATATGTGATCGGGCTGCTGAGCACCCAGGGAATTGAGCGGCCGGTGCACCTGTTTGCTTTGGCGGTTCCGTACAATTTCTACGCCATTTTTGCCGCTCTCCTGGTGGTGGTGCTGATTCTGCTGGACCGTGATTTCGGCCCGATGCGTGCGGCGGAGTACCGTGCCCGCGTGGAAGGGAAAGTTTTGCGGGACGGGGCCGAGCCGCTGGTGGCCACCGAAGTGGTGGAACTGTCCACTAAAGAGGGCGTGTCGCCGCAAGCCCGGAACATGCTGATTCCCGTGGCCGTGATGGTGGCCATGATGCCCGCCGGGCTGCTGATTACGGGAGGCGGCAACCTGATGCGTGGGTCGGGTTCCACGGCCGTTTTCTGGGCGGTGCTGGCTTCCCTGGCCGTTTCCGGGATCTACTACCGCGCCAGGAGGATTTTTACCCTGAACGAACTGGTGGACCTGTTTTTTAAAGGCGTGGGCGGGCTGATGCCCATGGCGGTGTTGATGATTCTGGCTTTCGCTATTGGCAATACCTGCCGCGAACTCGGAACAGGGCTGTATGTGGCAGAAGTGGCCAAAAATTTTCTTTCCCCCAAATTCGTTCCGGCCATCATTTTTCTGGCATCGGCTTTTATCGCTTTTGCCACAGGCACCAGTTTTGGAACTTTCGGGATCATGATTCCCATCGCTGTGCCCATGGCTCTGGCCCTGGAGGCCAATTTGCCGGCTTCGGTGGCTGCCGTGCTCGGAGGTGGGGTTTTCGGGGATCACTGTTCACCAATCTCCGACACCACCATCATTTCGTCCATGGCCTCCGCATCCGATCACATCGATCATGTGCGCACGCAGC
>MTOL01000348.1 GCA_002011685.1 Deferribacteres bacterium JdFR-76 | reverse complement strand
CCCCGCAAATACAAATTTTACAGCATCCGCCAGTACAATTCCGTCGGCCTGATTCCTAACCTCAACATATCCGGCGGTCCCCACCTGGAAATAATACCGTCCAAGATAATTCCACTGTGCGCCATTGACCCGCTGATTCACATAAATTACCGTATCGCCACTGGCAGAGCGTATAGTGAATGGCGCATTGGAAGCATGATCGGCGCCGCTGGGATGCCATTCGTATACATCGTAATATCCGGCAACGCCAATTCTGGGAGTCCAGCGTGCCCAGCTGGAACCGTCGCCCGGACTGGCATAATAACAGGTGTTGTGGCCGTAGACCCGCCAGGCCTCCGCCCACCGGCCATAGGCCTCCGGATCGAAAGAAAAACCAGACTGAGTAAACTCGCCCTGAATATTGTTTTCCAGTACCTGGCCAGCATTTCCTTCATCATCAATAATGATATCACTTACAACGGTTTGCGGCGTCTTTACCAGGATAATTCCATCCCCAATTGGCTTTGCCCACTGTCCGCTTGTCTGATTATTGCGGCTCCAGCCATCCAGGGTCACCTCAGTAAACAATTTACCATTGTTGAAATCCGGACGCTGGCCACCCAGAAAGCGGTAATAAGGCCCACCGGGCAAATCCGAGGCCTTTATCGTTTGCGGCCTGGCGGTGGTATTGCAAAGTACAATTCCATTTGTGAACTGACGATAATAAACCCCATTTGGCAACTTTTGCGCTTTGCCGACGGGTTGCCCAATGTCCACGCTCCATTCATCGAACCACCAGGAATTGGCCCAGTGCGGCGAGCCTCCATTGCCGTAATCAAACATCAGATAAAGTGAATTGGCCATCATGCTCATGGTAGTAGCATAACGCATGCGTTCCCAAAATCCCGCGATTTTATTCTGCTTATCAGTTACAGCCTTGTTATCTTTGGTCCTTTGGTTGATGATCAAAATGTGCGGTTCAGCACCCTGAGCTTCCCATTCTTCCACCGTCTGTAGAACTTTATCAAAGGAACCGGAGAAAACCGGATAGTCTTCCCACATAAAACCATTCAGCTGGTAACTGAAGTGAATATCGGTAGCCGGATTTCCCAGAAGGATCAGGCCCGGCCACTTCTGGCGGAATTTTTCTGCAATGTGCGACATTCCCTGTTTGAATTCTTCCACAGTATAACGGTCCGTGTCTCCCCACCAGGGATTATCCCAGTGATCGATGTAAACACCATCGAAGCCCTTATCGCGGTACTGCAAACAGACCAACACTTTCCAGTCCTGGTAAATCAGCCCCTTCAGGTTTACCCCACGCAGAATTTTATCGAACTGATAAACGGGACAGTCATCACTGACATCCGGCCTCCCCGTATTATCCAGCCACTCCGGTACCATTTTGCCGCGGTTCGCATAATCCCAGGCAAACGAATCGAAGGCAAGAATAATAGCATTGGGATTCCTCCTGCGGATTTCCTGAATCTGTTCCCTGCTGAGTCCCGCTTGAATCAGATCATACCGGGACATAATCTCGATGATGGAAGGCTGTGTTCTTTCAATCCATGTCTGCTGAATGGACAGCTTGGGAAACCGGGTGTGATTGGGATGTTGCGCCACTGCATCGCTGCTCAACCCGCTGAGCAGAAAAGCGAGGAGCAGGGGGATCAGCTCTTTTGCTTTCTTTGCCACCGATCCTGCCAGCTTCGCCCCCTCTTCTTCCACAGAATTGGCCACGCCGTTGGTCGACAGACTGAGGTCAAACAGGGCATTGAAGCGCTCAATCTGCTTGCCGATGGAAAACTCTTCAATGGCCCGCATACGGGCATTCCGCCCCATTTTTTTCAAAAGCTCGCGGTTTCCGATCAGGTGGTCGATGGCCCTAGCCAGGGCATCCGGGTCCCTGGGCGGGATCAGGATGCCCGTTTCCCCATCCACCACAGCTTCCGGTGTCCCGTCCACTGCAGTGGCAACGATAGGTGTGCCGCATGCCATGGCTTCAAGAATAATATTGGGCAGGCCTTCCCACAGCGAAGGGAGCACCATCAGATCAATGGCATTCAGCAATTCACGGATATCTTTCCTGGCGCCAAGAAAATTGAAAAAGGTTTCCAGCCCCTGACGCCGAACCTCCTCCTTCAATGACTCACGCAGCGGTCCGTCTCCTATGATCAGAAAACGCAAATTCGGGTGTTTGCGGACCAGGCTCACGGCAGCACGGATGAGATAAATATGCCCTTTCTGTTCCGTAAGCCGGCCGATTTCTGCCACGAGAAAGTGCTGGTCCGTATAGCCCAGTTCGGCTCGCTTCTTCTTGCGTTCGTGCTCACTCATCGGGGCAAAGTTGTTGATATCCACGCCGTAATGTAAGATTTTGATTTTATTTGCCGGGATGGACCGTTCCTTCACCAGAAACTGTGCCGTCTTCCTGGAAACAGAAATCACATACTTAACCAGATGCCGGACCAGTTTGTAAGACAGCCGATGCCGCCGCCCGTCATTCTTGCTGCCTTTTCCGATGGTACCGGCTGACCACATAATGCAAACGGGAACCCTGGCCAGCCAGGCTGCCAGGGAACCGATGATGTCGGCATAAAAGAGAATGGTCACAGCAATTTTGCAGCGGTACCGGCGCATCAGCTTTGCCACCTTAAAAACCAGGCTGACATCGAACGGATGTTTTTTGTAAAAAACATAAACTGGAATATTGTGTGCCTCGAGCACCTCCTGGAAAGGTCCCCCCTGGCCCACGCTGCAAACAATGGGATTGTACCGGTCGCTCCTGTAATTNCGGAGCATCTCGACCAAGTTCCTTTCGGCCCCACCAATGCCCAGGCCGTTAATTATGAACATCACATTGACTTTATGTTTGTCCGGCTTTTTCCACATGGTTACGCCCCTCTAAATTTGTTGAAAAATATAAACAGTGGAATCCTGGACAACATACGGTGCACCATGTCTGGTGATTTCGAAAGGATGCTTGTGGCAACAGATGAAGAAAAAATGCTCCGTATCCCCAGGAACCACAATGCATCCGCTTTATGCCGCCAGGTCAATTTTGATTTCCGCTCAATGGCAGGCAAACCCGGGTCAAAAAATTTGCGGAACCAGTAGATTCTGGCGCTGCGGTTCTCCTTTTTGAATGCAACCGCCCAGTCCCGGTGGGCTTCAACAACCCGGGTAGCGGGAAATGGTTCGG
>MTOL01000471.1 GCA_002011685.1 Deferribacteres bacterium JdFR-76 | reverse complement strand
TTAAAAACCAGACGGAAATGGGCTCCTTTCCTGGACGGGAGCAGGTCAATCCGGCCTTTATTTTCCTCCAGGAGGATTTTCACGATAGCCAGACCCAGACCCGTGTGATTCGGTTCAGTGTTGTAAAACGGTTCGAAAATCAGTTCCGCACGGTCCGGAGGAATGCCCGGACCTTCATCCTGCAGATCAAGAATGACCTGGCTGCCGGATCGCCGGAGCTCGACGGTAATCTGCCCGTTTTCCGGTGAAAAATGAATAGCATTCCGCAGCAGGTTGGCCAGAACCTGCCTCAGGTGGGACTCGTCAAAATGTACCGCCACATTTTCAGTGGCTCCGCTGATGTTCAACTGCAGATGTTTCCGCTGCAGGGTATCCTGGAGAAGGTCGGCTGTTTCTTGCACCATTTGCCGCAGGTCGCAACGGGTCATCTGGGCCCTGGCGGGACGGCCAAACTCGTTGAACTCTGCCAGGATTTTCTGGATGTGGCGGCTTTCGCGGAGGATCTTTTCAGCGTGCTGGCGCACCTGCGGATCGGATGGGTTTCGTGCCAAGATGCCGGCAAACAGTTCAATACCGGCAAGCGGGTTTTTCAATTCATGAGCAATGCCTGCCAGCACCGCCTTCTGACGTTCATCCTTCCGCCGGAGAGCTTGACGCATGGTTTCGATGCTCTGCGCCAGGTGGCCAATTTCGTCCTCCCGTTGCAGATGCACCCGGGTGTGAAAATCGCCTTCACGTATTTTCTGCACACTCCGTTCCAGTTTGCGAATTGGTACGGAGATGGAGCGCGCAAAAAAGTAGGCCACCACAAACCCGCTGAGAAGAATAATCCCGGTAATGGTTAGGAACCACTGCCGGACGCTCTTCCAGGTAACCAGAGCCCGGCTTCCGGCCTCAATGCCCAGAAAGCACGTCCGTTCGCCTGCTTTGATCCGCGTATAGGCCCGTTTGACGAGTTCTCCTTGACTATTTTGGAAGAGCTTGGAAGATACGGCCGGAACCCATTTCAGCTTTTCCAGCTCCGCAAAATCCAGATAGAGTTCGTAAAAGATCTGCCCGGGAAGGAATTCCTGGCGGCTTCCAGCAATTACCGAAAGCGTAGAATCGAAGATGACAATCCGCTTAAGCCCATGTTTTTTACTCAGCAAATCCAGCTGCTTTTGAAGGTACATTGCGGAGCGGCTGCGGCTGCCGAACTGTATGGCGGCCTCCAGCAAAAGGGGGTCTACCGCTTCCCGGATGCTGGTTACCTGCCAGGAAAGATTGCGGTCAAATTCCTGTTCAAGGGCGGCTTGGACTTTCCAGTATAGCAAAACGGCCACCAGAAACAGAGCCACGGCCAGGATGAAAAGTGTGAGCAGCGCCGTTTGCAAGTATAGCCGTGACCGCCAGGGTAGCCGGAGATCCGGTAAGTTCATCCAGTATTCCTTCGCTTTGCTCGGAACAAGCTTTGAACAACCCACGTGCGCCTTTCTGCCAACCTTTGTTGAGGTTGGGAAGTCGTGCCTGCATCGGAGGATTTGCAACTTCTGGACCAAAAGGGTATGCCGAATGGGCAAATTCCCGCCGTATAAAGTAGGTTATAAATGCAAGAATATCAAGAAATTGGATGCCCATGCTATGTTACCGGGAAAATGACAGAACAAAGAAAACCTGCAAAGGTGTCCGGAATATTCAAAAATTTGAATAACTGTTCTCCAATGGGGCAAAGGCCGTAGCGGACGGCTAGGGGGGGCCTTGCAGGCATTGCACCGCTTGTGCAGGACCGGGTTGCGTATGCACCATGTTCGGCAGCTGCCTCAAGTAATCTGACGCAGGTAAAAGGGAAAACCCATGCGGCGGCCTTCGCCACAGCGTTCCATTGTTGTTTTGAATGGGCAGACCGGAGATAACAGAGTTTCTCGGAAGCAGACAAAAAGAACCGGGATTCCGGTTGAATGGTGCAGTTTTGTGGGAGCTACCAAAAGATGGCGGATAAAAAAAATCCGGGATCCCACGCCACACCGGGATTAGGGGGAGTTACCGGTCATGACGTGTTCACCCGGAAAATCTACGAAGCCATGCTATTGACGAATTTTGCCAGTTTCGATTTGCGGTTGGCGGCGAAATTCCTGTGAATAATACCTTTGCACACCATCTGGTCCAGCAAGGCCGTTACCCGCCGGAACTGCAGTTCGGCCTCTTCCTTGGAAGAAGCCGCCAGAAGTTTCTTTATTTCCGTCTTCATCCGGCTCTTATAAGCGCGGTTGTACAGTCTTCGCTTTTCGTTCTGCCGAATCCTCTTCAGTGCCGACTTATGATGAGCCATCGTTTCCTTTCCTTTTTCCTTTCCAATTGCGGCTTTGAAGATATGAATTTTTTTTTCGCTTGTCAATAAAATTTTTTCGTTATAGCTTTTGCGGTGAGGAAATCCGCAATGTAGAGGGCCACCCAAATGCTGGAAGCCACCAATGTCTTTTGTGATGGTTTGGATGATTCTGGTTGGGCTGTTTCTCTGTAGTGCTTTTTACCTTTTTTTCGGAAAGGTGTTTTTGCAGCTTCGCGGAGATACCCGGGAGGGTTTCTTCTTTCACCTCCGGTGGCCGGCAGGTATTTTTTCTCTGACGGGTCGGTACAGCGGGAACACCCGGAAGCAGCTTGCGATTTGTTTCGTTCGAAAAATTTGCTGGCATGTTCCGATGCGGCAGGGCAAGCCTGCGAAAAGAGGAGGCGGCGGATTAGCCATGCGGGAATTTCCTGCCCGGATGAAAAAAGCAGGGAAGTTTATCAGAATATCCCGGCACCCGGATGTCAAAAAATACGGGCGCAAGTTGTTTCGTTCGTTAAAGATCCGCGGCTTACGCTCGGACGTGGGGCTGCCGCTTAGCCGGGCCTACGAATTTGGAATTCTCTCTTTGGAATTCTCTCAGCCATCCGGGCCATGCTGATGGGGATCGATACACAGCTCGGGCGTGCCATCTCCATGACTCTTTTACCAGCAGGGGCGGATTGGCGTTTTGCCGCACGGGCTGAAGTGAGATTCCGGCCGGCCATTGTCGCATGGTGGGGGATGCTTCTCTGGTGGTCGGTTCGCAGAGCATAAACGTGGAAGGAGGAAGAATGAATATCACACAGGTAACCAGGGAGTTTTTGGAGGAACTGGCACAAATCATCCAGACCAAATCGGTGGTTGGCGAGCCGATTCAGGCTGG
>MTOL01000462.1 GCA_002011685.1 Deferribacteres bacterium JdFR-76 | reverse complement strand
CCATCATGCTACCCCGCTTCGGTTGTAGATCCCCATCTTCTCCAGGTCTTCGATGGTTACAAATACCTCTCTGCCTTTCACGCCGTCATATTCACCGATGAACCCGGCTTCTTCCAGTTCATCAATGAGCCGGGCCGCCCGGGCATAACCGATGCGCAGTTTGCGCTGCAGCAGAGACACCGATGCCTGATTGTGGGACACCACCAACCGCAGAGCATCGTCAAACAGGGGGTCCCGTCGCTGAATAACCCGGGGACCATCCGGTGAATCCACCACCAGGGTTTCTTCTCTGGCGTGCGGGAGCTCGTACGCCGGGAAGGGGGGCTGCTGGGCCACAAACCGGATCACCTCCTGCACCTCTTCGGTCGAGATAAAAGGCCCGTGCAGCCGGATCGGCTGCGGCTGCCCCGGCGGGAGAAAAAGCATATCCCCGCGCCCCAGCAAACGTTCGGCCCCGTTCAAATCCAGCACCACACGCGAATCGGTTTTGGAAAATACCTTGAAGGCGATGCGTGACGGAAAGTTGGCTTTGATGGCTCCCGTTATCACATCGGTGGATGGCCGTTGGGTGGCCACAATCAGGTGAATCCCCACTGCCCGCGCCTTATGGGCCAGCCGGCCGATGGGATCTTCGATCTCGTTACCGGCTACCAGCATCAGATCCGCCAGCTCATCAATAATGACAATCAGGTAAGGGATTTTCTCAAACTGCTTATCCGGGTGCAGCTGCTGGAGTTCGCCGGACTGCAGCCGGTCGTTGTATTCTTCCAGTGTACGTACTCCAGCATGGGCGAGAATGGAAAACCGCCGTTCCATCTCCATCCACACCCGCTCCAGAATGGCAATGGCATTCTGCGGGGTGGTGATAACCTCTTCATCCAGTTCCGGCAAAGTGATCAGATGGTGGTTCCGCAGTTCGGCGTAAACCGAAAGTTCCAGCTTTTTCGGATCAATCAGAATCAGGCGCACGTCCTCGGGCGAAAACCGATACAGCAGCGAGGCAATGATGGTGTTCAGGCAAACACTTTTTCCAGACCCGGTACTTCCCGCCACCAGCAGATGGGGCATACGCACCAGATCGGCAATATATGTTTTGCCGGTGGTATCCACCCCCAGGGCAATAGGCAGCCGGTANGTGGTGCTCCGATAAGCGTCCGTATCGATTACCTGCCGGAAGTAGATCATCGCCGGTTCGCGNTTGGGAATCTCGATGCCGACGGCCGATTTCCCCGGAATAGGTGCCAGGATGCGGATCTGGGGCGCCCGCATCACCATGGCCAGGTCGTCAGCAATGGCAAAAAACTTGCTGATCTTGACACCCTGCCCGGGTTCCACTTCAAACTGGGTAACCAGCGGCCCAGGATGAATCCCCACGACCCGGGCTTCAATGCCGTAAACCGCCAGTTTTTCTTCCAGGAGGCGCGCTTCTTCCAGCAGCTGATGGCGTTTTTGCTCCCGGTCTTCGGGAGGGGGTACCTTCAGTATCTCCAGGGGCGGCAGCCGATAATCGGCCGGAACCGTGTCCACGGTTAACCGTTCCTGGCGCTCCGGCACGGATGAAACGTTCCCGTTTCCACGCGATTCTGGTTCTTCGGCAATTGCCTGGCGGGGGGCCTCAATGGCCGGAGCAGATTCCGCAGGCGGTTGGGAGAACCACGTTACTTCCGTGGCAACTTCTTCTGCCTCCACAACCGGTACCTCCTCTCCACCGCTCTCCCGCCGCCTTTCCTCCTGCCGCTCCTCTTCCAGCACCGTTTGCGAACCGGAAACAGCCTCCCGCTCCTTCTTGCGGAGAGCCTTCTGCAGTTTCCGGCGGTGCATCCAGGCCTCCCAGTTCCGCTGGATCCGCCGCCACAGATCTTTTGCCTGTTCGCCGGCCGCTGCCGCCAGCGAGGCCAGTGAAACCTCCGTCAAAGAAAGAAAGACCACCAGTACCACCGTAAACAGCACCAGCACGCTGCCTATCGAGCCCAGGTACCGGTACAGCAGCTGTGCAATAAACAGCCCCACATGCCCGTTGAATTCATGGTTCAGGAGGTTGGCGCTCTGGAAAGTCCTCGGCAATGCAAACGCCACAGAAAAGCAGAGGGCAAAAAAGAGAACATATCCGGTCCGGCGCAGAACGGAAACGATGGCCGCGGACCGCAAAAACGCCCAGCCCCAGTACATGATGAGAAACGGCAAAACCAGAACCGGATAGCCAATGGTGTAAATGAATAGATGATAGGCGATCCATGCCCCCACCAGCCCCATCCAGTTGTTAACGGGAAACCGCTGGCTGCTGTTGGGCCAATCATCCGGGTGGTAGGAAAGCAGGCTCAATAATACCAGGACCCCGAGAACGATCAGCAGCAGCCCCAAAAATTCCCGTTTTTTACGGGTCCGGTTTACCGTTTTTCTGGCCGCCATCAAAAAAGTCTCCAGACGTTTTCAGGACCCAACCGACCGGAAACGGGGCATATCCAGGGGAAAACACCTACCTCGCAGGCAAACAAAAAAAATCTGCANTCCGACAGATTGATCACCACAAACTCCCTCCCTCTCCCCGAGCTGAATGCTTCCCGAGAAAATCCGAAGATGTTATTCCAAATTAACAAAAACAAACGCTTAAAAGCAATATTTTTCTTCCGTCCCGCGTTTTTTGAACCCCAAATTGAACGCTTTTTTTCTGAAGAAAACGGCCCCCATTTCGCCCAAAAGCTATAAATTGATTTGCCCTCATTTTCATTTTGAACCTGCAAATGCCCCAGCAAACCGATCCCCCAGCCCTTGTAAAAATGAAACGTTTCTTATTTTTGCTGCAATTGAAAATTTGAAAAACGGAACAAAAACGGAGTCAAAAAATTCCCCCTGCCCATCGTTTCTTGGTTTTGTTTCAAAAATTTAAAAATTTTTCCGAAGAATTCAAGGAAAAATTGAAAATCCGAAACAATTTCTCCGGCGCCAGAATTTGCCCCGCTCCGATCTTGCCGTGAAACAAATTCCAGGCTTATGGGACTGAACTCGGGAAAATTGCGGAAACCGGGACATCAGGATCAGCAGATCAGGTCCCCTCTGGCCGGTAGAACGGCGTTTCCACCACCACAGCGGGAACCCTCTTTTTGCGGATTTCGATCTCCAGTTCTGTCCCCACCTCGCTGTACGGTTTTTCCACATACCCCATGCCAATTCCCACATTGAGCATGGGCGAG
>MTOL01000251.1 GCA_002011685.1 Deferribacteres bacterium JdFR-76 | reverse complement strand
CTGCGATGTGTGTCACGATCCGGCTGCTGGCAACCATATCCAGCCTCAGGTGCACGATTACCGGCTGGTGGTTTCCAATGCCCGCAGTGAGCTCTGCCTGGCTTGCCATTCGCCGGACGGACCGAGCGGCTCTTTTGCCACAGACGCTGCAGATGCCAACATCCACAGCTATACTGTAACCGGCAACTTTACCAATATTCCACAATTTGATTACCAGTGTGTGGTCTGTCATGATCCGCACGGGACGGAAAATCTGGCCATGATCCGTCCGCAGATCGATGGCGGCCTGGGGGCGGGCCCTGTGCAGGTAAATTTTAAAGGAAGTCTGTCCAATTTGGATCCCACTTCAGCTCCAGACGATGGCGTCTGCGATGTCTGTCACGCACAGGGTGGACAGCCGCATGCAGCTACCGAAAAACCCGGCAACCACAATTACGGCCTTAAATGCGTCTTCTGCCACCGGCATAAGGACGGGTTCAAATTGTTCGGAAAATGATGTCAGTCTTAACTGGAGAGGAAAGGACGAATGGAAGGTAAAAAATTTCTGCTCATAGGTTTGCTGGCCTTTGCAGGCTTTTTCCTGGCGGCAACGGGAGTGTGGGCCCAGGATGAGGAGGCGGAAAACTGCATTATCTGCCACGAATGGCAGGGCGGAGACCGGGCTTTGCCGGTTATTGAGTGGCGCAGTTCCACCCATCAGATTGAGGGCATCACCTGCTCCAGCTGCCACGGGGGGAATCCGGACATCAAATTGCCGGATCTGGACAGGATTTCCGATCAGGAATTCCGGAGGCTGTCCAATGCTGCCATGTATGATGCGGAAGATTTTGTGGGAAAACCGGTCAAAGAAGATCAATTTGAGCTCTGTGGCAACTGCCATTATGAAAGCGTGGAGGTTTACAAAAACAGCATTATGGGGGAAGCCTATCTGAAGGACAAGGGCGGTCCTTCCTGTGTGAAATGCCATGGTGCGCATTACAATAAAATGCCGGAAGTGCCAGAGTCCTGCAAAGACTGCCATTCGGATGTTTCCGGCTATGATCAGATTTCGGCCATGAACGTGACGGAACAGACCATCGACGAGCTCTATCAGATCCGTACCGAAATGGCCCTGGCCAAAGTGAAAGGGGAAGAGGTGAAGATCTTTCCCGAGGAACTGGAATCGTTTCAGATCGGCTTCATTACCATTGGCATAATCTTTCTGCTGCTGGTTCTGGCCATGATTCTGTATTACACATTAGAACGGAGGGCATAAATGGCTACGAAGGAAATCCACTACATTCCGCCGTCCAATTCTCCGCTGGGTATGTGGCTTCTTATTGCAGATGTGGCCCTGCTGGTGCTGGTCGCGGTTCTTTTTGTGGTGCGTTATTTTACCGCAGGTGGACCGGACTGGCTTTTGGGCGTTTTTCTTTCTGCAGAGTTTTTCCTGATGGGCGTGGGAATTTTGATCTACACCCGTTTCTTCGTTCCGTACCGCGAAGTATCGGAAGACCGTGAGGATGAACTGCTCTGGTAAACAATCAAGGAGGGATAAAACGAGCGATGGCTGAACACCTGAAACCCGGAAAAGAAACCGACGAAGGCCGCAGAAAATTTGTAACCGGTTTGCTGGGCCTTGGATTTTTGAGCATTTTTGCCTCTATTGCNAGTCTTGTGAAATCTATTGTTCCGCCCAAATCGGCCAAAAGCGGATATTTCCCGACGGTGGCAACGGGCGATGTTCTGGTGTATGCGGGCGGAGAGAAGAAAAACCGTCCCATTCTGGCGGAGGAGCTTCAGGTGGGCGATGGCTTTCTGGCCTACCCGCAGGGGAAGGGTGAGAACCAGGCCAACCTGATTATTGTGGCGCGGTTACATCCGGAAGAATTCAAACCACCTACAAATCTGGAATGGGTGGTGGACGGAATTGTGGCGTACAGCGCCCTTTGTACTCACCTGTCCTGTACAGTTTCCTGGGACAAGAAGCCGGAAGAACAGGCGAGCGAAATCCAGTGTTTCTGCCACAATACCGTTTTTGATCCGCGCAGGGGGGCGAAAATTCTTGCCGGACCGGCGCCGCTGCCGCTGCCGCAGCTTCCACTCGGCGTGGACGATGCCGGTCAGCTAATCGCAAAGGGGACATTTAACGGACCCGTTGGACCACAAGCCTGAGGAGGAAATAGACCGTGGCTGGAAAAGTTTTTTCCTGGTTGGACGAACGTCTGCATCTACAGCGATTTTCAAACAAGTTTCTCGTGAAAGGATTTCCAACACACCCATCTTACCTGCTGGGGGAAATCGCACTCTTTAGCTTTGTTGTGCTGGTGCTGACAGGAATTTACCTGGGAATCCTCTATGAGCCATCATCCCGGTTGGTAAATCTGTTTGGCAAAATGGTTCCCGCTGCTTTTGCCAGCGTGGTAAGGATCGATTATACAAGTTTTGGGCTGATCATCCGCCGGATTCACCACTGGTCGGCAATGGTGATGATCGGCTCGATTCTGATCCACATGTTCCGGGTGTATTTTACCGGGGCTTACCGCAACCCCCGGGAAGTGAACTGGCTTATCGGTGTGGGCCTGTTTGCCATTACCCTTTTTGCTGCTTTTACCGGCTATCTGCTGCCCTACAGTGAGTTTTCGGTGACCGCAACTTCCATCGGGTATTATATGGCCAAGGCAGTTCCCTGGATTGGCGATTGGGTTGCCCGACTTATCTTTGCCGGCGAGTTTCCCTCGGATGGCACTATCCCGCGCTTTTTCTTCTTCCATGTACTGCTGATCCCGGTCATCATTTCAGCGCTTATCGGTTTGCACATGCTGGTGCTGGTTAAGCAAAAACACACAGAACCGTGGGCTAATCAGTTCCGCCCGGAGGCTGAAGGTGGAAAGCGCCTCATCGGGATTCCTCTTTGGCCACAGCAGGCCCTGCTAAGCCTTGCCTTCTTCTTCATGTTCCTTTCGGTGATCACGCTGGTTGCGTCGTTTTTCCCGGTGAATCCTGTGGAATACTACGGGCCACCCAGACCGGGTACGCCCATCATGCGCCCGGATTGGTATTTCCTGATGGTTTACGGAATGCTGAAGATCATCCCAGGTACCATTCACTTTAAGTTCCTTGGGGCGGAAATAACCTCAGAGACCCTGGGTGGTGTGATTTTCCCGTCGCTAACATTTGTGGTGTTTATTTTGCTGCCGTTTCTGGACCGGAGCCCGCATCC
>MTOL01000019.1 GCA_002011685.1 Deferribacteres bacterium JdFR-76 | reverse complement strand
TGTGTGGGATCTGCACTCCGGAGCGTCATTTGAGGATCCGGAGGGGCATCACGGTAATCGGCCCGCTAACACGGGCTTTGCAGATCAGGATCAGGAACATGTGGAGACATCCGCGCCAAACAAATCGTTTCGCCCAGGATGGAGCGGTGATTTTGTTTCGCGCAGGATTCCGGGGAGGTGGCCATGCCTAACTTGAATTTGCTGGAAGGCAAGCCGTTTCAGAGGGAAGTGGACCTTTCGGTTGAGGAGGCTCCGGCCGTGGAGACGGAGCCGGTACCTCAGGGGCCGGAACCCGTCCGCGTGGAGGAACCGTCTGCTGCCGGGGAAAAGGAAACCGCCTCGGCTGAAGAAAAACGGCCGCTCTATTACAGGGAACGGCGATCCAGCTTCCCGTACATCATGGCGGCGGTGGGCATCTTTGTTATCGTGCTGGTTCTGATCTTTGCCTACCGCGGCAAAAAGGAGGGGCCAGAGGAACTTCTATCCGCCGGGGAAGATACCACCCAGGTTGCTGAGCAAGAAGCCACCGCTCCGGAAGCTGAAAAGCCGGCAGAGGCTCAGCCCGCGCAGCCCCTTGCTGGAAGGCAAGAAACACCCGCGGAAGAGCCGGTGCGAGAGATGAGAACCCCCGCTCCTGCAGCCGTAGCTGTCCCCGGTTTGCAGGAAGGCCGGGCAAAAGCGACGGTTGCTGCGTCGCTGCTAGACGATGTGCTTGGCGCCATCCCTTCCCAGGCGCGGCTCCAGTTCTTCTCCTTTTCCGGTTCAACCTACATGCTGGAACTGGCCGGACTTACCGAAGATGTTTTCCAGCAGTTTGTCAACCGCCTTTCCGGAATCAATCCCGCTCTGGTTCCAAAGATGCTATTTGAGACCGAACGGATGTGGGGAGACCGCCCGGTGGTGATTCGCCAGTACCGGGGAAAAATTCCGCGGGGTCAGGGAGTTCCTGCCGCCGAGACCCGACTCGCATCTGGCCAGATCCGCAATAGCCTCACGGCGCTGGTGCAACAGAAGGCCCTGGAAATCCGGCAGTTCGGCCTATCACCGGCAGCAACCGTTTCCGGCCAGACCATCCGGACGGCGACCCTCAAACTCTATGGCGACCAAGCCCGGGTGGTGGACTTTATTCAAACCCTGCTGAACCGCTATGGGAACGTGGGGATCAGCAAGGTTCTTGTTACGGTCATGCCCTCGTCGCAGTTTGCGGATAAGCAGGTCACAGCCGTCGTGGACGTGGACGTCTACCTGTAGAACGGGTGATGCGGGTTATCGCCGGACGGTTCAAGGGAACGAAACTCTTTGGTGCCGATTATGCCGACCTCAGGCCGCTGACCGACCGGGCAAAGGAATCGATCTTTGGCATCATTCAGGAGTACCTCCCGGATGCCCGGGTACTGGACCTTTACGCCGGGACCGGCGCCTTCGGCATTGAGGCTCTCAGCCGGGGAGCCAGACAAGTCGTATTTGTCGAAATCTCTCCCTTCGTTGTGCGCATCCTCAAGAGAAACCTCACCCGTGTCCGCTGCGAACCGAAAGAATATTCTATCCTCACCCGGCATGTGGAAAAAGCCCTTCCGGAGCTGAGCCAGAAACAGACGTTTGATATCATCTTCGCGGACCCGCCATTCCGTACGCCGGTTGCAGTTGACCTCCTCAACCAGATTTCAAAACTTCCCATTCTGCGCAAAGGGGGGCTGTTTATTTACAGGCACCACCAGAACGAAGACGTTCCTTCCGCCTGGGGGAAGCTGGAAATCTGGCGGGAAAAGAAATATGGAGATTCAGTTGTCAAATTTTTTGTGAGAGAGTGAAAAATGAAAACAGCCATCTACCCGGGTACGTTCGATCCCGTCACCTACGGTCACATTGACATCATCGAGAGGGCCTGCACCCTGTTTGACCGCGTGATTGTGGCAATTGCCCAAAATCCCGCTAAAAAACCGCTGTTTTCCGTCGATGAAAGAAAAGAAATGATCCTGGCGGCCACGCGGAATCTGAAGAATGTAGAGGTGGATGCCTTCGAGGGACTGCTGGTGGAATATGCTCGGCTTCGTAAGGCCCAGGCGATTATCCGCGGTTTGCGCGCCGTCTCCGATTTTGAATACGAACTGCAAATGGCGCTGATGAACCGCAACCTCAATGAGGATGTTGTAACGGTGTTCCTGATGCCACATGAGAAATATGTTTATCTGAATTCGTCCATTGTAAAAGAGGTGGCATCCTACGGCGGTGATGTATCGCAGCTGGTACCGGATTTTGTCCTGAGGAAGCTGCGGGAGAAATTTGCCGGCAATGCCAATGCAGGGGTGAAAAGATTGTGATAAAGCTTTAAAATTCATATATTGTTGTGCATACAGCAATGATGAGGGATGGTCAGGTGAAGCGTTTGTGGTCAGGTCAAGGAGGGTGCGATGCAGTTCATAAAGGACATCCGCCAGAAGGCGCGTGCGCGCAAGCGTACCATTGTCCTTCCGGAGGGGGAGGAGGACCGGACGATCCGGGCAGCCGGTCTGATCCTGAATGACGAGTTGGCCCGGATAATTTTAATTGGTGATGAATCCAAAATCCGCCGCCGGGCATCCGAGCTCGGTGTGGAACTGAACGGCGCCGAGGTCCGACATCCCACCGACGATCCGCAATTTGATCAATACGTGGAAACGTATTACGAACTCCGCAGGAAGAAAGGGATTACGGAGGACCAGGCGCGCAAGACCATGGAGAACCCGCTGTTCTACGGAGCCATGCTGGTCCGGGAGGGCAAAGCGGACGGCAGTGTGGCCGGTGCCGTGAATACAACGGGGAACGTGTTGCGTGCCGGGTTACAGATTATCGGACTGTCGCCAGGAATTTCGGTGGTGTCTGGGGCCTTTATGATGGTAGTTCCCGGCTGGGATCGTATCTTCACGTTTGCCGACAGTGCCGTGGTTCCCAATCCCAATGCCGAACAGCTCGCCGCCATCGCCATGGCATCGGCGGAAACGCACCGGAAACTGACCGGTCAGGAGCCCTATGTGGCTCTGCTTTCCTTTTCCACAAAGGGGAGTGCAGAACACAGCGATGTGGAGAAGGTTCGCGAAGCGCTCCGTATCCTGCGGGAGAAATGTCCGGATCTGAAGGTGGATGGGGAGCTTCAAGTGGATGCCGCAATTATTCCTGAAATTGGCGAGCGGAAAGCACCCGATTCGCCGGTGGCCGGGAAAGCC
>MTOL01000018.1 GCA_002011685.1 Deferribacteres bacterium JdFR-76 | reverse complement strand
GCAGCACGAGAACCCCCTTTTCTTTCGGTGAAAGGCGCCCCATTACCTCCCACAGCCGCTTCTGCAGATCTTTTTGCTCCAGCCGATTCTGCGGATTGTGGCGGCCATTCGCTTACGTGCGGATTTCGGCATCCTGCCGATGAGTCTCCCAATCCACCATTCGCTTTCCTTTTTTCTGGCCTCGCAAAAAATCGAGGCAGGCATTCACGGTAATGCGGTACATCCACGTCGCCAGACTGGATTCTCCGCGAAAGTGCTTGAGTCCAAAAAAGATCTTTACAAAACTTTCCTGCAGAACATCCTCCGCATCCTGAGGATTCCCAACAAAATCATAAATTAGCGCATACAATCTTTCCTGATACCGTACCATAAGCTTCCGGAACGCTTCCAGATCCCCTTTCTGAATCTGTTCGATCCATACTTTTTCTTGTTCAATCATCCGGCCGTGAAAATTTTTCTTTTTGGACGAAAGTTAACGGCGCATGGTTTACAAAAGAATGGCAGAATCCAAAAAATCGATAGAAAGGCAGGGCCTCCGGCTGTACGTTGAGTTGTTCCGATGAAATTTTTTGCCGCTGGCATCAGGTGCCAGGTTTTCTCGGGTACAAAGAGAATCCATTCGGAACAGCTTTGGGCCATTTTCACAGGAGTGGATGTTCCGGTTCAGAACCGCATAGCTTAGAAATAAAAAAGGGATGCCCGAAGGCATCCCTTTTCCGGAAAACCGATATCCCGGTGTTATGATTTCTTGATTCCGGCGATCTCTTCCAGCATATCGGTGGTTACGGACTTGGGCCGTTCAATGGGATAGCCAAGTGCCCGATCCCAAACGATATTGGAGCAAACGCCGATGGCCCGTCCCACACCGAACAGTACGGTATAGAAGTCATATTCGCGCACGCCGTAATACCACTGGATTACACCGGAGTGGGCATCCACATTGGGCCACGGGTTNTTNGCTTTGCCCTGCTCCTGCAGGATGGGCGGAACGACTTTATACAGAAGGTCCACATACTTGAACAGCGGATCATCCGGCAGGTGCTTCAGGGCAAATTCGCGCTGTGCCGTGTAGCGCGGATCGGTTTTCCGCAGCACTGCGTGACCGAAGCCCGGAATCACCTGACCAGCATTCAGGGTATCCCACACAAACTTTTTCATCTCTTCTTCGGTCGGGATCTTCCCGCCCATCTTTTCATAGATTCCCTGAATCCAGCGGAGAACCTCCTGATTGGCCAGCCCGTGCAGCGGCCCTGCAAGCCCATCCAGCATGGCAGAAATGGCATAGTACAGATCGGACAACGCACTGGCGACCAGATGCCCGGTGTGGGCACTTACGTTTCCGCTTTCGTGGTCACTATGGAGAATGAAGTACATCCGGGCTACGTCATCGTACGGTTTGTCGATGCCCATCATATGAGCAAAATTGCCACCAAAATCCAGGTTGGGATCCGGGGGAATGATTGTATCGCTCCGGTATTTCATGCGGTAAATGTAGGCTGCAATGGTAGGCAGCTTGGCCAGCAGGTTAAGCATATCTTCAAAATAGGGATCCCAGTAGTCCATCTTGCTGATGCCTTCGCGGTACTTTTTCGCAAAGACGGATTCGCGCTGCATGGACAGAATGGCAGCGGAAAACATGGTCATCGGATGGGTATCCCGCGGCATAGCCCGGAGCATATCGAAAACATACTGCGGGACCTGCGACCTCTTCTTAAATTCTTCCGCCACTTCTGCCACTTCATTCTCCGTCGGAATATCGCCGGTAAGAAGTAGATATACATGCCCTTCTACATACGGCATTTCGCAGCCTGGCGGCTTTGGCAATTTCTCCATAACTTCGGGAATTGTATAGCCGCGAAAACGGATGCCTTCGTAGGGGTCCAGGTACGAAATGTCCGTCACCAGGCACTTTACTCCGCGCATTCCGCCAATAACCTGGGCAATCGTCACATCGCAGACTTTTACATCACCGTACTCTTTCACCAGGCGCTGCGTTCTTGGCCGCCACTGCTCAATCTTCTCATACAGCTTCTCCTTTAATGTTGCCATCGCTCCCTCCTTCTTCCTTTTTTGACCATCGTTTCTGTTTCTTACGCTTCGCCCGTATCCCCTCCCTGCTCCGTTTTAGATCTTTCGCAGTGCCTGCCGCAGATCTTCAATCAGGTCATTCACATCTTCAATTCCGACGGAGAGACGGACCATCCCTTCGGTGATACCAAGTTCTTCCAGTTCTTCTGGTGAATAAGTGGAATGGGTCATGGTAGCCGGATGTTCGATCAGGGTATCCACATCTCCCAAACTGACGGCCAGCGTCATCAGCTTGACGGAATTCATCAGGATCTCTCCGGCTCGGCGTCCACCTTTCACTTCGAAAGCAATCATCCCGCCGAAACCGTCCATCTGGCGGCAGGCCAGTTCGTATTGCGGATGAGTCCGGAGACCAGGGTAGCGGACCCAGTTAACTTTTGGGTGAAAACTGAGGTACTGTGCAATCCGCATTGCGTTTTCCGAATGCCGCTCCATGCGAATGGGCAATGTTTTTAATCCCCGCAGAAGAAGCCAGGCATTGAACGGGCTGATACAGGCTCCAAGATCCCGGTTTACTTCGGACCGAGCCCGCTGGATGAATTCCTTTGGCCCGACAATTAACCCGGCAACCGTATCACCGTGTCCCCCAATGTATTTTGTGGCACTATGAATCACGATGTCTGCGCCAAGGTTCAACGGCCGCTGGTAATAGGGTGTGGCAAATGTATTATCGACTACTAGCAGGGCGCCAGCATCGTGGGCAATTTGCGCCATAAGCGCAATGTCCACGATCTCCAGCGTCGGATTGGAGGGGGTTTCGATGTAGAGCAGCCTGGTCGTTTCATCGATTGCGTTGCGTACTTCGTCAGGATTTGTAGGATCTACCTGCCGTACTTTAATCCCCAAATCTGGCAGGGTTTTGCGAAACAGCAAATGAGTGCCACCATATAGGGTTTTTGCGGCCACCATGCTGTCTCCTGCTTTCATGGCGGTCAAACAAACCACGGTAATCGCCGCCATTCCCGATGAGGTGGCCAGCGCATCTTCCCCATTTTCCAGAAATGCAATCTCCCGCTCGAGAGCAGCCTGGGTAGGATTTCCCAGACGTGTGTAAACAAACCCTTCCCTTTCTCCCGCAAAAATCTCCGCCCCATGCCGCGCGCTCTTAAAAGCAA
>MTOL01000017.1 GCA_002011685.1 Deferribacteres bacterium JdFR-76 | reverse complement strand
AGAGAAAGGAGGACAGCCAGTACGCCACCGATGACAAAAATAACGCTAAAAGCCAGCGCAAAATTGTCCATAATCACCATGCCGCCAAAACCGCTCAGATCCTGATTCCAGAAGGAAATCAGGAAGAAAAAGGAAAGAAACAAGCCAGCTATGGCAATCAATGCCAGCAGGTCCCTCTGAATTTTCCGGAAGAAGAGCGGCAATAGCGGCAGTGCACACGCAAAGATCACCAGTACAATATGCGGCAGTACTGTTCTCAATTGAATATCTGGCAGTACGATTTCCATTCTACTCCTCACTCACCTGGTTGAGAACCCACTTCACCTGCCCGGAACCCATAGCCTGTTCCAGGCTGATTATCCGCTCTTGCTTGGCCTTCACATTTTGCAACAGCTGTTCAACGGACGCTTCTGTTTTACCCAAAAAAGTCTTGGAATACCAGCCAATCCAGAAGCAGAAAAGAACGATAGGCACCAGCGTGGCAATTTCGCGCCAGTTAAGATCTTGCAGTTTTTCATTTTCCGGCTTATCCAGCGGCCCAAAATTCACCCGTTGAAACATCCATAGCATGTACACAGCCGCAAAGATGATCCCCGTTGCTGCTAGAATTGCGTAGATTTTATGAGCTTTGAAGGTGCCCAGCAGAATTAAGAATTCACCAATAAAGCCATTCAGTCCCGGAAGGCCAATAGAGGACAGAGTAATGATCATAAAAAAGGTAACAAAAATGGGCATCTGTTTAGCCAGGCCACCAAAATCGGCAATCATGCGGGTGTGGCGGCGTTCATAGATCATCCCCACAATCAGAAACAGTGCCCCGGTAGAAAGCCCGTGATTGACCATCTGAATGATGCTTCCCTGAACGGCGATAGTGTTCAGCGCAAAAATCCCAAGCATCACAAATCCAAGATGGCTTACGGAAGAAAAAGCCACCAGTTTTTTCAGATCCGGTTGGACCATGGACACCAGGGCCCCATATATGATCCCGATAACCGCCAGGATGGAAATCAGGCCGATGAAATCATGGCTCGCGTTTGGGAAAAACGGCAAACAGAAGCGCAGAAAACCATATGTCCCCATCTTCAGCAGGATACCGGCCAGGATCACACTGCCCCCCGTGGGTGCTTCCACGTGGGCGTCCGGTAGCCATGTATGGAACGGGAACATGGGAACCTTGATGGCAAAGGCCAGAGCAAACGCCAGAAATAGCCACATCTGAGCTTTACTGGACAGGAGCAGCTGGTTGAGCTGTGTGTAATCAAACGTGTAGAAACCGAACTGCTTGGCGTGGAGAAAATACAGGGTCAAAATGGCGACCAGCATCAACACGCCGCCAAACATGGTGTACAGGAAAAATTTGATGGCAGCGTAAATCCGCCGCGGCCCACCCCAGACTCCGATAATGAAGTACATCGGAATCAGCATTCCTTCCCAGAAGATGTAGAACAGAAACAGGTCCAGGGCCAGGAAAACCCCCAGCATCCCGGTCTCCAACATCAGGAACACAATCATGTATTCTTTTACGCGGCGGGTGATGGCCGTCCAGGACGATAGGATCACAATGGGGGTCAGAAAGGTGGTAAGCATGACCATGAGCAAGCTAATGCCGTCCACCCCCAAGTGGTAAGAAATACCCAAGGAAGGAAACCAGTCTGCTTTTTCTTCAAACTGAAAGGCCGCCGAGCTGGCATCAAATTGAAAAAACACAGGCAGAGAGAGGATAAAAACAGCCAGCGTCAGGGCCAGAGTGAAATTCCGGTGAAAGCTTTCCCGTTCCCTCGGCACAAACAGGAGAAAAATAGCACCCAGTAGTGGCAGAAAGGTAATGATCGTCAGGATATGGTTCATGTAAAACTCAAACATTCCCGCTCCTCTTTTAGCACAAAACCCCGCTGTTTTCTACCCTTCTTCAGAACACGACCTACAGCAAAACAATCCACAACAAAATGATCAGAACTCCAAGAACAAAAACGAGGGCGTAATTTTGGACAAACCCGGTCTGCACTCCGCGCAGCACCCGTCCTGTAGCCCGCACCAAATTTCCTGTGCCATTTACTGTGCCATCAATAAATAGAACATCGACCACCTTCCACAGGAAGGATTCCGACAGCCGGTGGATAGGTCGCACAAACAGGAAATCGTAAATCTCATCCACATAGTACTTATTGAAGACCAGCTGATACAGGCCCCGGATGCGAGCAGTTACCTGCGCCGGAAGCTCAGGCCGCTTTACGTATATCAGATAAGCCAGTCCAATCCCGAGCAGCACAATGGCCAGAACAATTCCCATCAGCAGCCATTCCAGCTGATGTTCGCCAGCAATAGGGTGCCCCGCAAAAGCGTGGCTACGGATCTCCTCACTCTTTTCGAACACAGGTGCCAGAAAATGCTCAAACCGATTGCTCCCGCCCAGTATGGGTGGGATCCCCACATATCCGCCGATCACCGAAAGTACGGCCAATACCATAAGCGGAACAGTCATCACTTTCGGCGATTCATGTACATGGTGGGCAATCTCCTCCGGTGCCCGCAGCTTGCCAAAAAATGTCATGAAAACCAGGCGGAACATGTAGAAGGCGGTAATCCCTGCCGCTACCGCTCCTACCAGCCACAACCAGAAGCTACCGTACGGGCTGGAGAAGGCCTTCCAGAGGATCTCGTCTTTACTGAAGAATCCAGAAAAGCCGGGAATCCCGGCGATAGCCAGGGTTGCCAGGAAAAAGGTCCAGAAAGTAACGGGCATGTATTTTTTGAGCCCACCCATGATGCGCATATCCGTATTGTTGGCCATAGCGTGCATCACGCTGCCGGCGCCGAGGAACAGCAGGGCTTTGAAAAAGGCGTGGGTCATCAGGTGAAAGATTCCAGCCGCAAAGGCGCCAACTCCGGCACCAAGGAACATATATCCCAGCTGGCTGATGGTAGAATAAGCCAGCACGCGCTTAATGTCGAACTGGGCCATCCCGATGGTGGCCGCGTAAAAGGCCGTAGCTGCCCCGATAATGGCCACAATTGTCAGTGCTGTGGGCGCCAAGGTATAGAGAACATTGGCCCGCGCTACCATGTACACCCCGGCCGTCACCATGGTAGCCGCATGGATCAGAGCGCTCACCGGCGTTGGGCCCGCCATGGCGTCCGGCAACCACACATACAGAGGAATTTGCGCTGACTTGCCAGTTGCCCCAACAAACAGCAGAATAGCAA
>MTOL01000184.1 GCA_002011685.1 Deferribacteres bacterium JdFR-76 | reverse complement strand
AAGCGGCACGCCTCGAGATTCGGATGGATCGCTGCCAGAGAAGAAAAAGTCCGCTGGACNCGATTATTTTGGGGAACTGGTGAAGCAGATCCGTGCCAATATGGAAAGAGCATCGCCACTCACTCCCGATCTGCTGTCCGGCCGCGTAAATGTGGATGCGATTTTGAAAGGGCTTGATCTGCGCACTCCACACCGCGCCGATTCTCTCAGGAAAGCTGTGCAGGCTTATCGGGCAAAATGGCAGGGGACGATAGACAGATTGCCTCGATACTCCGAGGAGTTGAAAAAACTGGAAAGGGTTCTCCGGGACATTGATGTTTCCAAAATCAAAGGGATGGACGACCTGCTGCAAGCCCTTGAAAAAATTGAATCGGTCCGGAATAAACTGGACTCATTGAAACGTTCATTTGAGGAACAGAAACAGGCCCTTCTTTCGGAGGCGGAATCACTCCGTAAAGGAGCCATGGAGGTGAATGACTGGATTCGGAATGATGTGGAGCAGGCTTTTGCCCTGGCACAGTTGCCCGATTTGCGGCCACAATCCATCGCCAAAATGGTTTTTGGGCCGGGGCTGGTAGAAAAAGCAGAAAAAGCGGCCCGTTATTTTGCCATCGCAAAGGGGTATGCAGATCAGATGGCTCCCGCCGCCAGAGAGCAAAAGCCGGAACGGTTGAAAGGGATTAATGTCCGATTTCCTGACCGGCGGAACTGGCCATCCTTCTGGATAAAGAAAGTGGTGTTCAGTGCTGCTACAGCAGAAACAGACACAGGGAAGCAGCTCTATTTTGCGGGAACGGGAGAGCATTTTACCACAGAACCCAGGAAAGTGGGGCAGCCTACCCGGCTTACCCTGAAGGGAGGCAGGAAAGAAGGGCGCTATTACGAATTATTTGCCCTGTGGAATTACATGGGGCCAGTTCCTCTGGAACAGTATAATATCATGGCACAGGGAATTTCCTTGAACCGGTTACGCCTCTTCCGGCAGGCTTATCTGCCAGCAGAAGTGCGCAAGGGCGAAATGGAAATGGCGTTATCCATTATCCTGCGCGGCAAGCATGTAACCGGGGTACTTTCGCTCTCCGCGATGGACCTGGAATTCGCCTATCCGGAATCTCGACCGCCGGATCAGCTTACCCAGATCTTCCGGGATGTTTTTTCCGGCGTCCGGCAGCTGAATGTGCAACTGCGTCTGCTGGGACGGCCCGAGCGGCTGCAGATTGCCCTGAAATCCAACCTGGACCAGGTGTTCGCCCGGCGGCTTCAGCAGGAAATTAGTGGTCGGGTGGAAAAAGCCCGCCGGGAATTGGAATCGCGCATTCTGCACCAGCTTGAACCGCATCGGAAGGAGATACAACAGATGATTGTCCGGCACATTGAGCCGCTAATGGAGCAAATTCATACGACAGAAACAATGTACAGGAACGTTGAACTGGTGGCTGAGAAAAAGAAGGAAGAGCTGAAAAAACGCGTGGAACAGGAAAAGGAAAAGGGACTAGAACAGCTGAAGAAAAAGGCAAAAGACCGGCTGAAAAAAATCATCAAGTGAGGCAGAGGGCGGTGTGAAATTTGAAATTCCGCTAAAATCGGGGAGGCTGATCCGGCGCTACAAACGCTTTCTCGCGGATGTGGAAGCGGATTCGGGTGAAATTCTGACCGTCCACTGTCCCAACTCCGGCAGCATGATGGGGTTGCTGGATCGGGGGAATCCGGTATATTTCTGGGAAAGCCCAAATGTGAAGCGCCGCTACCGGCATACCTGGGAGCTGGTGGCCGTAAACGGAATTCTGGTGGGCATCAATACCAACCGGCCGAACCGCCTGGTGGAAGAAGGGGTGAGGGCCGGGGTGGTGAAGGAGCTGGAGGGCTACCGGTTTGTCCGGCGCGAAGTGGTATGGGGCGCTCATAGCCGCCTGGATCTTCTCTTTGAACGCAACGGCCGGCTCTGCTATGTGGAGGTGAAGAATGTTACCCTCGCGGAAAACGGGGTGGCCTTTTTTCCGGATGCCGTCACTTCAAGAGGGGCAAAACATCTGCTGGATCTGCAGGAGATTGTCCGGAAGGGGCACAGAGGTGCCGTTTTTTTTGTGGTGCAGCGCAGCGACGCCTCCGTTTTTCGGCCGGCATGGCACATCGATCCACATTTTTCGGCTACCCTGGTGGAAGTGGCAAACAGTGGGATTGATGTGATCGCCTACCAAGCCGATGTCCGGCTGGATGGCATCTGGCTGCGCAATTCACTTCCAGTGGAACTGGATCGTCAATGAGTGGTGGTTTGAAAAAAAGAGCCGTTGAAATACTGCGGCGTTTGAAGCAGCGCTTCCCGGATGCACGCTGTACACTGGATCACCGGAATCCTCTCCAGCTGCTTGTCGCCACAATTCTTTCTGCGCAGTGCACCGATGAACGGGTGAATAAAATTACGCCCGCACTTTTTGGCCGGTACAGAAGCGCAGAGGACTTTGCCCAGGCGGATCTGCATGAGCTGGAACAGATGATCCGTTCTGCCGGCTTTTACCGCAATAAAGCCAAAAACATCCGTGCCGCCTGTTCAGTGGTCGCCAACCACTATGGAGGCCGTGTTCCTGATACCATGGAGGAGCTCTTGAGCCTGCCAGGAGTGGGGCGCAAAACGGCCAATGTGATCCTGGGAAACTGTTTTGGAAAGAATGAGGGCATTGTGGTCGATACACATGTTGCCCGAATTAGCCGGCGAATGGGACTCACCCGGGCAAATGTGCCCGAAAAAATTGAACGTGATCTGATGGCCATTCTTCCACGGGAAGAGTGGACGCTGTTCTCTCACCTGCTCATTGCCCTTGGGCGTTCCATTTGCAAAGCAAATAGACCGGATTGTCCGAGCTGCCCGGTTCCGGATCTCTGCGATTATGCGAGAAAAGAGCCAGTGGATTAGAAAGAAACAGCGTAGGGGACATGTTCCGCTCTGACGGTTTTTGTTGGAAGGCTGAGAACAAAACGCCAAGAGGAAAAGCCAGCACTTCAGATCAGCGTCCGGAGGTGTCTGTGCAGTCTTATTTCTGGAGGAGTTGAGACTTGCGTTTCTGGCTGCGAAGCATTAAGTTAGAGAAAAAGGGGCGTTGGAGCGGTTAGATTCGGGTGTGGAAAGGGGGAGTAGGGGGACAGGTTAGAGAGAAAAATAGGAGGGAACCATGGGCGCCGTCGAAAAACATTTGCTGGAGATTGAAAAGAAAT
>MTOL01000429.1 GCA_002011685.1 Deferribacteres bacterium JdFR-76 | reverse complement strand
TGGTACATTGCACCTTCTTGGCTATGACGATGTGCAGGAAGAGGGCCGCCAGCGGATGTTTAAACGGCAGGAGCAGTACCTGGATGAATTCGGACTAAAGAGAAAGGAGTTGTGATTTTTTGGACGGAAGTTTTTTCATTTTCATCCTGATTTTTGTCCTCTGCATCTTCGCCTCTGCTTTCTTTTCCGGCACGGAGACCGCGTTCTTTTCGCTCAGCGATGTGGAGCTTGCACGCCTTCGTGAAGAACGTTCGCGTGCCGCAAAAAGAGTGGCCAAACTGAAAGAAGATTCCCGAAAACTTTTGATTACCATCCTCATCGGAAACACGCTGGTCAACATCATAGCCGCTATTGATGCCACGGTGCTGGTAACCCGCCTTAGCGTTTTTTATCACTTCAACGAATGGGTGGGAATTTTTTTGGAAGTCATAGCGGTTACTCTGATCATCCTGATCTTCAGTGAGATTACGCCAAAGGTATTTGCAGTGCGGAATGCACGGGCTTTCGCATTAAAGGTTTCCTTCATCATTGACTGGGTTTATATCCTGTTTTATCCGTTTTCGTCCCTCCTTGAACGCTTTGCGGATCTGTTTCGCCGTCTTTTTAAAGTGAAAGGTGAAGGTTTTTTCCTTTCCGAAGAGGAGATCCGTACCCTGATCCAGCTGGGAGAGGAGAAAGGAACCCTGCATGTGGAAGAACGGATGATGATCGATTCCATCTTTGAGTTTGGCGAAACCACTGTGAAGGAGATCATGGTTCCGCGGATCGACATGGTTTGTATTGAAGCCAGTTCTTCCATCAAGNATCTCATCCGGCTGGTCCGTGAGAAGGGGCATTCACGCATTCCGGTCTATGAGGGGCGTATCGACAACATCCGCGGTATCATCCACGTGAAAGACCTGATCCCGCTGCTGGACAAGCCCAGCAATAAAGTTAAACTGATGGATCTCGCGCGGCCCGCCTATTTTGTTCCCGAAAGCAAAAAGATCGATTACCTGCTGCGGGATTTCCAGCGGGAGAAAATCCATATGGCTATTGTCGTAGATGAGTATGGCGGCACGGCCGGATTGGTGACACTGGAGGACATTATCGAGGAAATTGTTGGTGAAATTCAGGACGAGTACGACAAGGAACAGCCGCTTTACCTGGCAATTGGCCCGGATACGTTTCTGGTCGACGGCAAGATGTCCATTGAGGAGCTGAATGAAATTCTGCCCGAGCCCATTACTGTGGAAGATAATGAGGACTTCGACACTCTGGGGGGGCTTATTTACCATCTGCTCGAAAAAATCCCTGAGAAAGATGAACGGGTGGTTTTTCAGAATTATGAAATGATTGTGGAGGACGTGGACCGTCAGCGCATCCGTAAGGTCCGGATTATCCACAAAGCGCCCTCTGAAACCCTGCCCGGCGAGAAATAAGTACAACCCGTCACGCCAGCGGATGATTTTGGGAACGTTTTGCCATCTTATAGGGATAGAATGCGCAAAGGTTTGCAGGGGGAAAATAAGTTTGAATTTTGGGGAAATTATTTTAAATTATAGCGGTTAAGCCACGGAAAATTTTTTGCCCGGCCAATAGAAAAGGGAGTGCGGAGGCAACGTATGCGTCTGGTTGACCTGCTGTCAGAAAATGTGATCAAGGTTCCTCTGGAGAGGACAGATAAAGTTGGTGTCATTGAAGAGTTGATCGATTTGCTGGAAAAGAGCGGCAAAGTCAAAGATAAGGAGTCGGTCCTGAAGGCTGTGCTGGAACGGGAAAAGGTGATGAGCACCGGTGTGGGAGATGGCGTGGCAATTCCACACGGAAAAGCCGATGGTGTGGAGGATGTGGTAGCAGCTTTTGGGATCTCCCATAAGGACATTGATTTTCAGTCCATCGACGAAAAACCGGTACGTCTGGTGTTTTTGCTGGTTGCTCCGCCAAATGCTACTGGGCCACATCTGAAAGCCCTGAGCCGGGTATCCCGTTTACTGAACAAAAAAGAGTTCCGTGACCGCCTTCTTCGGGCCAAAACGCCAGCAGAAGTCCTGGAACTGATCCAGGAAGAAGAAAAAGTTTATTTTGAAATCTAATTCCATCTGGCCTTTTGTGAATCCCTGTCTTCCACCCAATTTACGGTTACCCTATGGAAGGAAAGTCGTCACAGTCGATGGTTTGTTTTTTTCTTGTTATTAAAGAAGATTTTCTGGAGGAGGTTCTCGAAGCTTTTCTGGAGCTGGATATCCGGGGCGCCACGGTCATCGATAGCGTAGGCATGGGGCGGATTCTGGCTTACGAGATTCCTATTTTTGCGGGCCTGCGGAGCATGATCCCCGGAAACCGGCCATACAACAAAACGGTGTTCACCATCATTCCGGAAGAGAAACTTCCTCTTGTGACAAAAGCTGTAGAACAGGTTTGTGGCGATTTTTCCGAACCGGGGACCGGTATAATGTTTGCCCTGCCGGTTGTTTTCGTAAAAGGGCTGGCAAAAACGCCCCTTATGTAAGGAGAAAGCATGGCCGATCCGGAAGCGAATAAAAACCGGGACAGCACAGATGAGGAGATTGTCCGCTGGCGGTCTTTCCCCGGACGGCTGTATGCGGAAATGGTGGCCGAAGCCCTGCGACGGGAAGGCATCCACTGCATTATCAAAGGTGAGGATATCGGGTTTCTGGGAGGCAACACCATGTCGGCATACAGTCCGGGACGGGTGGTGGTGTACCTGAAGAAAAGCGACCTGCCACGGGCCGATGAAGTTGCCAACGATATGCTGGATCACATCTGAAGGCCGGAAGAGCGAAGGAGAAGGAAGAAAAGAATGGCTTTACAGTTCAAGACACCGCGCGGAACGAAAGACATCTTCCCGCCGGAGATTTATCGCTGGCATTATGTGGAGCAGCGGCTCAGAGACCTTTTTTCACGCTACGGCTTTCACGAAATCCGCACACCGGTGTTTGAGGAAACGGAGCTATTTGCCCGGGGGATCGGCCAGAGCACGGACATTGTCCAGAAGGAGATGTACACTTTTGTGGATAAGGGGGGAAAGAGTTTTACCCTGCGCCCGGAAATGACAGCACCGGTGATGCGTGCATACCTGCAGCATCATCTGGGCGAAAAACGTCGGGTGCAGAAACTTTACTACATTGCGCCCATGTTTCGGCAGGAGCGGCCACAGGCGGGGAGGCTCCGCCAGTTTCATCAGTATGGGGCAGAAATTATTGGGACGCCG
>MTOL01000103.1 GCA_002011685.1 Deferribacteres bacterium JdFR-76 | reverse complement strand
ACAGGGTCACGTTCCGGCCAGCCACCCGCATACCCTCTTCCACAAACCGTACACAGACATCCAGCTCCACCGGACTGACGCTATTGCGGGATCCTGGCGTTCCGTGCAGGATNCGAGAATTGGCCCAGTTGGATGGCGTGTTTGCTCCGGCCAGATTGATTTTTTCATCGGAATGCCCCGGGCGGTTGTCCAATGTGTAGGTGTACTGATCCACCACCCTGCCACTGGAATCCAGCAAAACTACCGTGCGCGCTACGCTGTTGCTCCAGCCGGATTTTCCAAATGATGCCCCATCGATAGTAAGAACCAGCGCGGTTTCGGGAATAAGTGAATCGTAAGTACTGGAATGATCAAAATACCCACTGTCGAGAATAAGGCCATACTGTCCGGGTGCAAGTTTCGTCCCCATTCCGGCCGAGACGATGCGGTCGTAGCCCTCCCCATCTCCAATCTGCCACCCGCTCAAATCCACCGTATCCGCATCAGAAAGGTTGTAAATCTCCACAAACTCGTCGTAATATTCTGAACCGGCCGGATCAAACATCACCTCGGAAATAACAACTGGCGGGTCTGGTTTCGATTCAGCAAAGGTCAGGATACCCATGAAAAAAAGAAAAGGCAGAAAAAGAGGCATCTGCTGTTTCATTGCTCCCCCATGCTATTTTGTGATTCAATCGGGTGGCGAACCAACCTGAACGGGTGGCCGCCGCGGGTGGTTCAAAGCATGCCTTTGCGTCGGCGGATGCTCCATTCAACAGAAAGGAGCAAAATAATGAGCCCCAGCAACAGCCAGCGGTTCCAGAAATTGACCTCTGCAAGCCGAACCCGCTGCCGGGCCTGGGCCTGGATGGCCGTACTCAGATTTTCCAGCGAATCTGGAGGGACATACCGCCCTCCGCTGACCAGTGCCACCTTCCGCAGCAGTTCCTCATCCATGCGCGTTTGGCGGAATTCAACTTCATACTCTCCCACGGAAAACCGGCCGCTATCCGCGCCAAAGAACTGGTCGCCCCTTCGGGCATCTCCCGTGAAAGAATACACNCCGCCGCGAAAAACTTCCATTTCGCCCTCGTACCGTCCCTGCCCGATGGGTTCCAGAAAAAGCTCCCTCTCCTGGCCCCGGTGACGCACCACCACCCGCACTTCGGCATCTTCCACCGGTGAATAGCCCTCATCATAAACCTGCGCCTGAAAGTACACAGCGTCACCGCTGGTATAAACGAGCCGGTCTGTGGAAATCCGCACCCGTTTTTCTTCCTCGCGGCTGATCAGCCAGCGGACAGCCCGGTTCAGAAAACGCACAAATGTTTCATTGGTTTTTCCGACTCCCCACATCATAAAATCCCAGCGCCACAGCTCGTGGCCCAAAAAAGCAATGGACTTCTGTTCACCAAGCTGGCGGGCCACAAGCACCGGTTTGCGGTACTGCGGTACATCCGGCAACTTGGAAAGAACCGGATCCACTTCAAGAAGCACTTCCGCATCAGGATAGACCGAGACATTTCGCAGGTATGTGACCACGGGTGGCAGGTCATCCCAGAGCCTCCGGTTCTCTTCCCGGCGATCCGTTAAAAGGGTGATGGGAGACGACTCCCCCTGCAGCGTCAAATGGATATTGACCTCCCTGCGGTCTCCAGGAACGCGGTCCAGGCGGAATGGAAGCACATCCCGAAAGGCGCGAAGTTCACTGAACAGGAGATGTGGACCCTGAATAAAAAATAGCGGTTTCTTCTTTTTCAGGAGCTGTTCCTTCAGATAATTACGAAATAGAGAAGAGAGAGTCCAGCGTGGGAATCCTAGAAACACAATCAACTGAAAATCCTTGCGCAGAATTTCTCCAGGATTTTGCAGCAGGTAGAACCCGCCTCCTTTTCTCTGAACGGCGGCCGTCAGTTCAACATTCTCATCCTTTTTCAAGGCCCGCCGCAAAAAAGTAAAATCAAATCCCGGTTCCCCTGCCAGCAACAAAATGCGAATTTTGCTTTCCAGAACTTTGACAATAAAATTGCGGTAATTGTTTTTTGAAGTGTACTCACCCGTGAGGGCTGGAATTTCCACCCGGTACTTTTGAAAACCGGGCTTTTCCGGGATGAAATGGAGGCGTATCCGCTGGGTTTGCCCATCCTGACCCAGCTCTATTAACTTCTGATCCAGAATATTCTGGCCACTTTTCAAAAACACCCGGATCTTCTTTCCCCGGTATCCGGTCTGGCGGATGTAAACATCCACCGGGATTTTACTGCGAGCATACACCACGTCATTTTTGGCGAGCCGCACAATGGCTACATCTTTTTTGGCACGCGGGTCACCGATGCCTACGGTGAAAACGGGGACCGGATACTTGGAAGCGTAGAACGTCGGATGTTCCCCCACATTGTAAATGCCGTCGGACAGAAGCACAACGCCGGCAAAGAAGCGGTTCGACAGCATGCGGGCGGCCTCGCGGAGCGCCCCCGAAATGTTCGTTCCTTCCCCATCAAAACGGAAGGTATCGGGCGGCGATCCGTTCCAGGCGGAATCCAGCTCTGCATCAAACGGATAAAAATGCAGCACATATTTTTGCTCCAGCGTTTCCCAGACAGGATGGCGCAAAAGGGCCAGCAGTTTTTCTCCGCGCCGAATGCCATCATCCTCAATTTGCATGCTCTGGGAACGGTCGATAAGTACGGCCAGTTCAGGCCTCTCTTCATACGGCCAGCGGATCTGCAAAATGGGATGAAAAATGAGCGAAACAAGCATGATCAACGCCAGGGCGCGCAGAATGGCCAGAAAAATGCGCAGAGTGCGCGGTGCGGGCGGGACCGTTTTCCGGTACATCCAGGCAGAAAGAACAACCGCCAGGAGGCACAGGAGAACCCAGGCAGCCCAGCTACCGTCCAGCTTGACGTCTATATTGAACCCCAAAAACAAAAGTGGCGGATTCATCATGCAGGCCGGGTGTTGAGTCCAAGGTTAGGAACGGCGTCCAGAGAGAAATCGGCATGTTGGCCGGCTTCAAGGTAAAACTGTCCCGCTGCACCGATCATAGCGGCATTATCGGTACAGTAAGCAGGTGACGGTACAAACAGCTGCAAACCTTCCTGGTTTGCCCTCTTCTCAAACTGGGCACGGATATAAGAATTGCGGGCCACTCCCCCTGTCAGGGCTATTTTGGACACCTCAAATTCATTTGCCGCCCGGACGGTTTTTTCGAGCAGTACATCAGTTACCGCCGCCTG
>MTOL01000248.1 GCA_002011685.1 Deferribacteres bacterium JdFR-76 | reverse complement strand
ATGAGTCCATGAAGGGAACCGCGTGCAGCCGATCTAAAGAAAGACCAGGATATTCAAAATTTTGAATGAGCCGGTTACGGGATTGTTGCGATTCATGGGTATTTCAACCATTCAGAGCCTCCAGAATCTTTCTTCATTGTACGTTTCCGTACATTGTCCCGTACATATTTCCCGTTTTATTTTCTGTGGTTTTGCTGTCAGAGTTTCCGTTTCGATAAACAAAAAAAGGAGAATGGGACCATGAGCAAGGTGTACAAGAATTTTATCGATGGTGAATGGGTGGATGCCAGCACGGGAGAGACATTTGAGAACCGCAACCCGGCGAATTGGGATGAAGTGGTTGGGATCTTTCCGCGATCCAGTAAGGAAGATGTAGATCGGGCCGTCAGGGCGGCACGGAAGGCGTACAAAGAGTGGCGGCTGGTGCCAGCGCCGGTGCGTGGCGAAATCATGAAGAAAGCTGGGGATATTATGGTGGAACGTAAGGAGGAAATCGCCCGGTTGATGACCCGCGAGATGGGAAAGATCCTGGCCGAAACCCGGGGAGACGTCCAGGAAGGGATTGACACAGCCTATTACGCGTTTGGCGAGAGCCGCCGGCTGTTTGGCCATACCGTCCCATCCGAGCTGCCCAATAAATTTAACATGACCATGCGGATGCCCATCGGTGTGGCTGGTTTGATTACTCCCTGGAATTTTCCCATGGCCATTCCCAGCTGGAAGATCTTTCCTGCACTAACTTGTGGCAATACCGTCGTTTTTAAGCCGGCCAGTGACACACCGGCGACGGCCACAGTTCTTGTAGAGATTTTGTTGGAGGCAGGCGTTCCGCCGCAGGCCATCAACCTGGTGCACGGGACCGGTTCCGAAGTAGGAATTCCTATTGTGGAACATCCAGATATTGACCTCATCTCCTTCACGGGCTCGTCGAAAGTCGGTAAGATCATCAATGAAAAAGCGGGACGGCAGCTGAAGCGGGTTTCCCTTGAACTGGGTGGTAAAAACGCTCAGATCGTTATGGATGACGCCAATCTGGAGCTGGCCCTCGAGGGGGTTCTATGGGGTGCTTTTGGGACCACCGGCCAGCGGTGCACGGCAACCAGCCGGCTTATCCTGCACGAAAAAATTCATGACAAATTTGTGGAAATGCTGGTAGATGCTACCACCAAACTGAAGCTCGGGAACGGGCTGGATGAGAGTGTGCAGGTGGGGCCTGTGATCAACAAAGGGCAGCTGGAAACCATCCACAGTTATGTGGAGATTGGAAAGAAAGAAGGCGCGACGCTCCTTTGTGGCGGCGAACCAGCAGAAGATGGCGACCTTAAGAAAGGATTTTTCTACAAGCCCACGATCTTTGTGGATGTGAAACCGTCCATGCGGATTGCCCAGGAAGAGATTTTCGGGCCCGTCTTGTCCGTGATCAAGGTTGGTTCGCTGGATGAAGCCATTGAGGTCCTGAACGGCACGGTGTACGGCCTTTCTTCCTCCATTTACACCCAGGATGTGAACAATGCCTATAAGGCCATGCGGGATATCGAAGCGGGCATTACCTACATCAACGGGCCAACGATCGGGGCCGAATGCCACATGCCGTTTGGCGGCGTGAAAGAAACGGGCAATGGGCACCGTGAAGGTGGTTGGACGGTGTACGAATTCTTCTCCGAAGTGAAGACTGTGTACGTGGATTTCAGCGGAAGGCTGCAGCGTGCGCAGATAGACAACCGATGATAATGCGGAGCCGGGGTGAAATAAAGAAAGGAGAATGAGGATGCGGCTTACACCCGATAAGGTGATGGATGTTTTGCGACAGCACATGCTGGTGGATGGATTCGATCTGGTGATCGATCTGGAGAAGAGCCGGGGGAATGTGCTTGTGGATGCGCGTACGGGGGACCGGTTTCTTGACTTTTTCAGCTTCTTCGCCAGTAACCCGCTGGGGTTCAATCATCCCAAGATGCTGACGCCCGAAACCAAAGAAAGACTCCTGCGGGCGGCTATCCAGAAACCGTCCAACTCCGATTTTTACACGGTGGAAATGGCAGAATTCGTTGGCACCTTTTTTGAGAAAGCCATCCCGCCCGGAACCTTCAAATATATTTTCCTGATCGAAGGTGGGGCCTTGGCTGTGGAAAATGCCCTGAAAACAGCCTTTGATTGGAAGGTGCGGAAAAATTTTGCCAAAGGTATCCGGGAGGAAAAGGGGCATCAGATCCTTCATTTTCAGCAGGCCTTCCACGGGCGTTCCGGATACACCCTCTCGCTTACCAACACATTTGATCCTCGAAAAACCAAGTTTTTCACCAAGTTCAGCTGGCCTCGGGTTTTGAATCCCAAGCTGGAGTTCCCCCTCACGGAGGAGAACCTGGAAAAAGTGAAAAAGGCCGAGCAGGAAAGCCTGCGCCAGATCAAAGAGGCCATTTATAAAAATCCGGATGACATAGCAGCGATCATCATCGAGCCCATACAGGGAGAGGGCGGAGACAACCACTTCCGGGCGGAATTTTTCCGCGAGCTGCGCCAGATTTGTGATGAGTCCGACATTCTGCTCATTTTTGATGAGGTGCAGACGGGGGTGGGAATCACCGGAAAATGGTGGGCCTTTCAGCATTTTGGTGTGGTGCCGGATATCCTGTGTTTCGGCAAAAAGACCCAGGTGTGTGGCATTGTGGCCACCGAACGGATCGATGAGGTGGAGGACAATGTGTTTCACGAGTCCAGCCGGATCAACTCCACATGGGGCGGAAACCTGACGGATATGGTTCGCAGCACCCGGTATCTGGAAATCATTGAAGAGGACGGACTAGTAGAAAACGCGGCGACCGTGGGGGAATATTTTCTGGAACAGCTTCAAAAGCTGGGTGAGGAATTTCCCGGGAAATTGCACAACATCCGCGGCCGCGGCCTGTTTATCGCGTTCGATCTGGAGGACACAGAGATGCGCGAGAGAGTTCTCCAGGAAGTTTTCAACCAGAAGATGATCGCGCTGCGTAGCGGCGAAAAGGCCATCCGTTTTCGGCCCTCGCTGACAATCACCCGGGAAGAGGTCGATCAGGGGATTGACATCCTGCGTACGGCGTTAAAGGCGGTGCTGGCAAGTTAGCGATGGAGAAGGGTATCCTCTATGTGGTGGGGACGCCGATAGGCAACCTTGCCGATCTTTCCTATCGTGCTGTGGAGGTACTGTCATCGGTGGATCTCATCGCAGCGGAGGATACCCGCCACAGC
>MTOL01000036.1 GCA_002011685.1 Deferribacteres bacterium JdFR-76 | reverse complement strand
CGGAACAGATTCTGAAAATTGCACTTCCCATTTTGCTGGCAGGTGGATCCCTTTACCTTGTTGGACGCGGCCTACTCTCGCTTTTTGGGCGTCAGCCTTCATGTCATGGTGCAGGATCATCGCATGGAGGGGGATCCGGTACATGCAGCAACCCGGAACCCAGCAAAGGCGAGAACCGCTGCGGAAAAACTAAAATGGATCCTTCGGCCATACCCGGGTAGCAAAATGCCGCGCCGCTTGAGCCGATGCGGCAGTTCCCGGCCGAAGGCCACCAGAACTGCTGGATTTAGCGTGTGGGAGTATGCAGGTTCAAAACAATGCGGAGGCACGACAATGAAAAACCGGAAATTTATCGTAGGCGGAACCATCATCTTCTTCATTCTGGCCATTCTGATCTATCAGGGGCTGAACCGGTCGATGATGGCCTATGTGGATGTGCGCGAACTGGACAAAGCGGATCTGGTCAACACAGAGGTGGCACAGGTAACCGGCATTGTACAACCGGGATCTGTGGTTCAGAATGAATCCACCGGACAGCTGACGTTTGTTTTGCAGGACATGGAAGATCCCGAAGCCACTGTGAAAGTCCGCTACCGGGGGATTTTGCCGGACAATTTCAAACCCGGTCTTCAGGTGGTGGTGCAGGGTAGGATTCAGGAACAGGAGATTGTGGCTGAACAAATTCTGACCAAATGCCCGTCCAAGTATAATACGGAACTCTGACGCTTGTATTGGCAGACCTTTGAAAAACGCGGAGGCAACCAATGAATATTCTGGGTGAAATTGGGATTAAAATCAGCTGGGTCCTCTCCCTGTATGCCTTTCTGGTACTTTTTCTGGGGATACGGAGCCGGCAGCCATCATTTTTGCAGAGCGGCTACCGAGCCTTTGGTGCCATCTTTCTGCTGACCACTGCCGCGACTGGAGCCCTGGTGTATGCCCTGGCCACCAAAGATTTTTCCCTGCGTTACGTAGCCGAAAATGTCAGCAGTAACCTGCCGCTTTTTTACGCAGTAACCGCCCTTTGGGCTGGCCAGGCAGGTTCTCTGCTCTTCTGGGCGTGGCTTCTTGCCCTCTTCACCGCCCTGGTAATTCTTCAAAACCGCAACCGGAACGAAGCATTTTTGCCGTACGTTCTGTTAACCCTTTCGGTCCTCCAGTTCTTTTTCCTGACCCTTCTGGTGTTTCCGAGTAACCCGTTTGAACCGCTAGGGTTCACTATTCGGGAAGGAATGGGGCTGAACCCGCTGTTGCAAAATCCGGGAATGATCTTCCATCCGCCCACCTTGTACCTCGGCTATGTGGGCTTTGCGATTCCCTTTTCTTTTGCCATCGCTGCACTTCTGACGCGGCGCCTGGACGCCGAATGGATCCGTTCCACCCGGCGGTGGACGCTATTNGCCTGGTTGTTTCTATCAATTNGCATCCTGCTGGGGGCCAAATGGGCCTACGAAGAGCTTGGCTGGGGCGGTTACTGGGCGTGGGATCCTGTGGAAAATGCCTCTCTGATGCCCTGGCTCACCGGAACCGCCTATCTCCACTCCGTTATGATCCAGGAACGGAAGGGAATGCTGAAGATCTGGAACATGATCCTGATTGTGGTCACATTTCTGCTGACGATTCTGGGAACCTTTATCACCCGCAGTGGAATGATCTCTTCCGTACATTCGTTTGGGGCCTCCAGCCTGGGCCCCATGTTCCTGGTTTTCCTTCTGGCCGCAGCGCTTATCAGTTTTTACCTGATTTACACGCGCCGGCACGAACTCCGCAGCCGGAACCGCCTTGACTCCTACCTTTCACGCGAGTCCAGCTTCCTGTTTAACAATTTAATCCTTCTGGGTGCCACATTTGCGGTTCTGTGGGGAACCCTATTCCCGCTGATTAGCGAGGCGGTGCGCGGCGTCAAGGTAACGGTAGGACCGCCATTTTTTAACCAGGTCAACGTGCCCATTGGAATTGTGCTGATCCTGCTCACGGGAATCTGTCCGCTGATTTCCTGGCGGAAGGCAACATGGAACAATTTCCTGCGCAATTTCCTGATACCGAGTGGCGTGTTTCTGGCAAGCATTATGGCCCTGTTTGTGGCCGGTTTGCGGAACCTGTACGCCCTGCTCTCCTTCAGCCTGAGCGCCTTTGTGCTGGCCACCATCTTTCTGGAGTTCTACCGCGGCACCCGTGCCCGTGTGCGCCTGCATGGAGAGGCCATTCCCGTGGCTTTCGGTAGGCTGGTGAACAAATACCGGCGGCGCTACGGCGGATACATCATCCACATCGGAATGATCCTCATCTTCATCGGGATCACCGGATCGTCCGTATTCAAAAAGGAAAAGGAGGTTACCCTCCGAAAAGGCGATGCGTTTGAATTTGCCGGTTACCGGCTGGAATTTGTGGGCATCGATGAATACCGGACCAGCACCGCTCAGGTAGCCGCGGCTGCCCTGAAACTCTGGAAAGGCGACCGCTACCTGGGCCTGGCCAACCCGTCCAAACATTACCACTTTTTGCAGGAACAGACCATGACGGAGGTGTACATCCGCTCCAGTCTGAAGGAGGATCTTTATTTAATCCTGGCAGCAATTCAGAAAGACGGGTCGGTTCAGATTAAAGCCCACCTGAACCCGCTGCTAATCTGGATCTGGATTGGCGGCTACGTGGTGATCTTCGGCACCGTTATCGCCATTTGGCCTTCGCGGAAGAAAAAGCCGGCAACCGCCGCCCGAAAAGCTGAACCGGCCGAAACCGTACTTCAACCGGCAAGCTGAATTGACAGATGAGGTGACGGAATGAATAGAAAACGGTTTTTGATAATAGCTCTTTTTCTTGCAATGTTTGGCCAGGTGCTCGCGGCCATGGCCACCACCGTCAGCGAAGTGGAGAAACACCTTATGTGCACCTGCGGCTGCACCATGGCATTGTACACCTGCGAATGCCAGACCGCCGTAAAAATGCGGGCGGAGATTGCGGGATTGATTGATTCGGGCATGAATAAAGATCAAATCCTCAAGCAGTATGTGGCCCGGTACGGTGAAAAAATCCTCTCTGCCCCCACCAAATCTGGATTCAATCTGACGGCCTGGGTTCTGCCCTTTCTGGTGCTGGGGCTGGCAACATTTGGTGTGGTAAAAGTGGTGAAAAAATGGTCAGCCTCCCGGAAATCGCCGTGGGATCGGAGCTCCGAGATCCTGCCGAGTGATTTCCAGACGCGGCTGAAGAAAGAGCTGGAAACATTTGACGAAGGAGATA
>MTOL01000121.1 GCA_002011685.1 Deferribacteres bacterium JdFR-76 | reverse complement strand
TCTGTTTACCTTTTTTTATGAGAGATTGCCGCTTTCCAGAAAAATCAAGAATGCTGCGCAGGGGATGAAAGGGGCTTTTTTCCTGTGGCTGGTGATTTCCCTGTGGAATCTTTCCCATCCCATTTTGTATGAATCCCCGGATTACCGGAATGTGGTTTTCTGGTTGCTGTATACTCTCTCGGGATTTCTGGTTTTCGGAGCGGTGCTGGGAGAATTCTACCGCCGTGCCGGGGAGGAGGCCGCTGAAGCTTAGCCTGCTGGGCTTTTATTCTTGTTTAGGGGCAGGAAGCCAGCATTTTGCCAGGAATTCTTTCTGGGGGGGCACCGGGCAGGCCCAAAAATCTTCGCTTGCATCCTTCAAAAATTTCATGTATTGTGAGAAAAAATTGAGGAGGAGAAGTGGGGCGCTATCCCGAACTGGATCTGTCGCGGGTGCGTACGGTCTCCATCCGCCAGCGCCACAGCAAGGTCCGTGAGGAGTTTCTGGGGCGGCTTTCTCTGCCGGAAGAACCGTTTTCTTCTTTCTGGGATTCTCTGCCCGCCATTCTGAAAGCGGCGGATCTTCAGGAGTTTTGCCAGCTGGTGGCCCGGGCCGTGAGGCGGCAGAAACCGGTTATCTGGATGATGGGTGCACATTTCATCAAATGCGGGCTTTCTCCAATTCTGATTAAACTGATGCACAAAGGGGCGGTGTCAGCCATCGCCATGAATGGGGCGGGGGCTATTCACGATGTAGAGCTGACCTACTGGGGCCATACATCAGAGGACGTGGCCCAGAATCTTCAGGATGGTTCTTTTGGCATGGTGAAAGAAACGGCGGAGATTCTGAACGAGACCGTTCGTCTGGACCGCAACCCGGAAGCAGGTTTTGGGGAAATCCTGGGGCAGCGCATTGTGGAAGACCGGCCCAAAAATGCAGCCATCAGCCTGCTGGGAAATGCTTACCGGCTGGGAATTCCTGTGACGGTTCACGTGGCCATTGGTACGGATATTGTTCATCAGCATCCAAATGCCAGTGGAGCGGCCATTGGCGAGCGCAGCTTGCGGGATTTCCGCATTCTGGCAAAGGTGGTGTCCGACCTCGATGGCGGTGGGGTTGTAATTCACATCGGTTCCACAGTTATCCTCCCGGAAGTATTTCTGAAAGCACTGACCGTCGCCCGGAATCTCGGCTACACCGTTGACCACTTCTACACTGCCAATTTTGATATGATTCAGCATTACCGGCCAAGGATGAATGTGGTGGTCCGGCCCACGGCGAAAGGGGGAAAAGGCTTCCAGTTTACCGGACACCATGAGATCATGATCCCTTTGCTGGCATCCGGAATTCTGCTGGAACTGAAGCGGTTACAGGAACCGGCCGATGAATGAAATAAGAACACCAGCCGTAAACCGGAAATGGAACTTACAGGGAGAGGCTTGATACGTGCGTTCCAATAAAGTCCGCTTGTTTGTAGGCCTGCTTATCAGCGTGGTTTTTCTTTATCTCGCATTCCGGAAAGTCGATTTTGGGCGGATGTGGGAGGCCATCCGCCAGGCTAATTACTGGTATCTGGTCCCCTGTGCCCTGGTAATGTTTGGTTCATTGTGGATGCGCAGCTACCGCTGGGGCATTTTTTTCCGGCCGATTCGTCCCATGCGGATGAAAAACCTGTTTGCCGCCCTGATGGTGGGTTATATGGCCAACAATATTTTTCCGTTTAAACTGGGGGAGGTCGTCCGCGCTTACTCCATTGGTGAACTGGAGGGATTTTCAAAAGTTGCATCTTTCGCCACGGTTGTGGTAGAGCGGATCCTGGACGTAATTTCCCTCATCATTCTGCTGGGAATTGTTCTGCTTTTTCAGCCGTTTCCAGATTTCATCAAAACCAGCGGGCTAATTCTTTTCCTGTTTGCCATCGCTGCCATTCTGTTTCTTGCCTTTTTGGTGGTGAAAACGGAACAGACCATTTCGTTTTACCGAAAAGTTACCGGCTTTTTGCCGGGAAAACTTTCTGAAAAGGGCGAAAAGATTCTGGAGTCTCTACTGGAAGGATTCGTAATCCTGCGGTCGCCCAGGTATTATCTGGCCACGCTCATCAGTTCAGTTCTGATCTGGGTGTTTTATGTGCTTTTTGTTCACTTTGTGATCCTGGCGTTCGGATTTGACCGAATGTACGGGGTACCGCTGCTGGCCAGTGCCACGGTGCTGGTGATGACCGGTATTTCGGTGTCGGTGCCCTCTTCGCCCGGATATGTAGGAACCTACCACTACCTGGTAATGCAGGGGCTAATTCTGTACGGCGTACCAGATAGCGAGGCCCTGAGCTTTGCAGTGGTCCAGCACATTTTGACCATGCTGCCTACAACACTGCTGGGATTGTACTACTTTACCCGCCACCATCTCTCCCTGAAGCCTGTAATCGAAGAGGCGGTTGAACCATAAATCTTTCCTGCCAGGAGCCCAGGTTCATGCAAGGGAAAAATGCGGATAAACGTGAAGAATCACAAGAAAAGCACGGAGTGGATTTAAATCCGTAATAATCTGCATCTGGCCGGGGCCGTTTTTCACAAGTTTCCTGCCGGGGTAGCTAAACCTTTGATTGTATTTTAAATAATTTGTTCATTGCGACGCTTGCAATTGAAGGTTGAACTACATTTTTCTTTGGGACATCTTCAGCTGTCCTGGTGTACCTCGGGATCGTTACGGCGGCTGCCATAGCTTGGATAACCTTCCGGCTGCCATCAGTGCAACGCAAAGGTGACCGTCAATTTTTCTTGGTTCATGCCGCGGAGTGTGTCCGAGGTAAATTCCGCTTGCGTTGCAATCCTGAAAAATCTTCGATATATTGAAACAGAATTTCTTGAAGAGGGAAGGGCGTTTCATGGATTTGTCAGTTGAGCGGATTCTCGAAGGGCTGAATGAACGCCAGCGTGAAGCGGTAACCTTTGGCGAAGGACCGCTACTGGTGGTTGCTGGCGCCGGAACCGGAAAGACGAAAGTGATTACCCACCGGATCGCCTATCTGATCGCATCCAAAATGGCGGCTCCGGAAGAAATTCTTGCCCTCACCTTTACGGACAAAGCTGCCGCCGAAATGGAAGAACGGGTAGACCTGCTCCTGCCCTACGGTTTTGCCAATGTCCAGATCAGCACTTTCCATGCTTTTGGAGACCGGCTCATCCGGGAGTACGGCCTGGAAATGGGGTTGCCGCCGGAGATGCAGGTTCTTTCCCAGCCCGAACAGTACATTTTTTTCCGGGAACATCTGTT
>MTOL01000362.1 GCA_002011685.1 Deferribacteres bacterium JdFR-76 | reverse complement strand
AAGGCGAACTGTGACATTTCCGCTGAAAAAAATCCTCATTATTGACGACGATGCAAGCTTGCATGATCTGTGCCGTGCCATGCTTTCCCGGTTCGGCTACCTTTGCCTATCCGCATTTAACGGAGAGGAGGGGCTACAGAAAATCCGGGAGGAGCCGCCGGATCTAATTCTCCTTGATGTCATGATGCCTGGAATGGATGGATACCAGGTTTTCGATGCCCTTTTGACCGACCCTGGTTTGCAGCCTTTCCGGAACATTCCTGTGATTATGCTGACTGCTATGCATGCTGATGAGGAGAGCCGCCGGCGGCTGTTGGAGCGGGGGGTGGCCGCGTATTTGAACAAACCCTTCGGCCTTAATGAGCTGGTTAACGTAATTCAGAGCGTTCTGGTTGTCCATGAAGTTAAGCTGCGGAACATTCAGCTGCGCGAAGAAATTGCTCACGCGAAGCAGTCTCTGGAACGCATCATCGACCACGCGCCTATGGGCATTATTGTTATCGACCCGGCGGGGAATATCGTCCGGGTCAACCGGTTTCTCGCCAATTTGCTTGGGGTCGACCATCCCAGAGATCTTGTGGGGCGGAACATCCAGGACCGGCAGCTGATCAACCGGAGTGAAATCCGCAATGAGTTTCAAAAAGTGCGGGACAGCGGCCAGGCCTGTTCCATTCCCTCCATCGAAATCCGTAACCTCCGCGGCGAGGCGCGGCACGTGAACATCCAATGTGTTCCGCTGAAAAACGAGCGGAACGAGATTACCGAAATCCTTTCGATCTGGGAAGATATTACAGAAATAGAAAAACGGGCCTACGAGCTCTCTGTCCTTCAGAAGATCAGCGAGGCCATGCAGAAGGTTCTGGATGTCGACCTTCTCCTGCATCTGGTTTTGACCAGCATTACCGCGGGTTGCGCCCTGGGGTTCAGCCGTGCCATTATTTTTCTGATGAACGAGGAAGCGCATCTGCTGGAAGGTCGCATGGGAGTGGGGCCCATTTCGGCCGAAGCAGCCCACGAAATCTGGGAAAACCTGGCCCGGGATCATGCCAATCTGGAGGAATTCCTCAATAAATTCGGACTGACCCTGCCTCCCGAAGATGATGCGTTCAACAACCAGGTGCAAAAACTACGAATTCCACTTACCCGGAGAGGGGATATTCTGGTGGAAACCGCTCTGGAGCAGAAAAGTTTCTGGTTCCGTTCCCGCGATGAGATTTTTGAGCAGGGGTATCACCTGGACGAACGTTTCAATTCGTTTTTTCAGCCCGAAGAGTTTGTGACGGTTCCGCTTATCGCCAAGGAGAAATCCATTGGTGTGGTGGTAGCAGACAACAAATACAGTGGGGTACCGCTGCGGGAAGACCGGGTGTCACTCCTGAAGTTGCTGGCCAATCATGCGGCCCTGGCGCTGGAAAATGCTGAAGCATACCATCAGCTGCAGCTCCGTGTGCGGCAGCTGGATCAGGCGCTCCGCGAACTGAAGGAGACCCAGGAACGCCTGGTCCGGTCGGAGAGGCTGGCTACGGTTGGACGGATGGCGGCTCACGTCGCCCACGAAATCCGGAACCCACTTACCGCAATCGGCGGTTTCGCCAAATCGATCCTGAAACATCCCGACAAAGTGGAGCACGTCCGCCTGGGAGCTCAGATTATCGACAAAGAAGTGCACCGGCTGGAAAATATTCTCCGAAATGTGCTGAATTTTACACGGATTCCAGAACCTTTCAAACAGAAAAATGACCTGAACCTTGTGATCCAGGAAGTTCTTACCCTTCAGAAACCCATTTTAACAGACAGAATCCGTCTGAAGGTGGAACTGGATCCCGATTTACCCTCTTTTTTCTTTGATGACGAGCAGTTGAAGCAAGCGGTGATGAATGTGGTGGCCAATAGCATCGCATCCATCCCGTCCGAAGGAGAAGTGCAGATCCGCACCTACCGCATAGGGAATGAAGCTGTTATTGAGGTAAAAGATACAGGGGTGGGAATGACGCGCGACACTCTGGAAAATATTTTCAACCCGTTTTTTACCACCAAACCGGATGGAACGGGGCTGGGGCTATCCGTAACAAACCGGATTATCGAAGGGCACGACGGCCGAATTGAGGTGGAAAGCGAGCCCAACCGCGGGACCACCATGCGGCTCATTCTGCCACTGATTCTGGAACCGGAAAATCCCTCTGCACAAACGCAAGGAGAAAGGGCCTGATGGAGCTTCCTGTCAGCGAACCTGCAGAGCGCCGGGTTTACACCATTACGCAGATCACCCGCGAGATCAAGCTCATTCTGGAGACATCTTTTCCTACCATCTGGGTAGAAGGGGAGATTTCTAACTTCAAACGGCATTCATCCGGGCACATGTATTTTGTGCTGAAGGACGAGAACGCCCAGATTCCGGCAGTGATGTGGCGGAACCACAATCTGCGCCTGTTTTTTACGCCTCAGGATGGCATGAAAGTGCTGGCGCAGGGCAATATTTCAGTTTACGAGAAGCGCGGCTATTACCAGTTTGAAGTGATCCAGATGCAACCGGCGGGGATCGGCGAGCTGCAGCTGGCGTTTGAGCAGCTAAAGCAGCGGCTCCGGGCAGAAGGATTGTTTGAGGAGAAACACAAAAAACCGATTCCGCCCTTTCCAGAGCGAATCGGGATTGTAACTTCACCCACGGGGGCAGCTATCCGGGATCTGGTAAGCGTTATCAACCGCCGTTTTCCGGGTGTTCAGCTAATACTTCGGCCCGTTCGGGTTCAGGGAGAAGGGGCGGCAGAAGAGATTGCGCAGGCCATTCGTGAATTCAACGAATATGGCGAAGTGGATCTGCTCATTGTGGGCCGTGGCGGAGGATCGTTGGAGGACCTCTGGCCGTTTAACGAGGAAATCGTCGCGCGTGCCATCTTCGAGTCGGAAATCCCAATTATCTCTGCTGTGGGACATGAAATTGACTTCAGTATTTCCGACTTTGTGGCAGATTTACGGGCCCCCACACCTTCCGCGGCGGCTGAGCTGGCTGTGCGCAACCGGGAAGAACTCGCCGATTATATCCAGAACCGGATGCAGAAAATCTTTCGCCTTCTGCGTGACCGGCTTACATATTACCGGGAAAAAGTTCAGCACCTCGAGGCCAGCTATGCGCTGCGGCGGCCTTCGGATGTTATCAAGCAGTACCGGCAGCGGGTGGATGAGCTGCATCATAATCTACGAGTACGCTACGCCCATCTTCTTCAATCCCGCCAGCAGGTTGTNGAANGCTTACAGAAACAGCTCGCCG
>MTOL01000169.1 GCA_002011685.1 Deferribacteres bacterium JdFR-76 | reverse complement strand
ACAGCACCATTTTTGCGCCCTATTTCGTTGCCGGAGCCATACATTCTGGGCTGGCCATGGTGCTGACCATTTTGATTCCGCTCCGCAAAATCTTCAAGGTGGAAAAGTTGATCACCCTGGATAATCTGGAGGCCATGGCCAAAATGATTATCCTGACCGGCCTCATTGTGGGATATGCTTACGCAACGGAATTCTTCATTGCCTGGTACAGCGGTAACCAGTACGAGTATGAAATCTTCCGCTGGCGGGCCACCGGAGATTATGCCGCCGAATACTGGATAATGGTGGTTTTCAACTCCCTGATTCCGCTGCTCTTTTTTGTGAAAAGAATCCGCCGCAGCGTGGCCTGGCTGTTTGCTCTGGGAATTCTGATCAACATCGGCATGTGGTTTGAGCGGTACGTGATCATCGTAACATCTCTGGCCCACGATTTTCTGCCCTACGCCTGGGGGCATTACAAACCTTCCCTTGTGGAATTTGCCATCACCCTGGGATCATTTGGCTGGTTCTTCCTGTTGTTTTTTAGTTTTGCCAAATTTCTGCCGGCCATTTCCATTGCTGAAACCAAAGAATTGCTTCCTCTTCCGGTGAAAAGAGGAGGGAAAAGAGGATGAAGCCTGTTTCTCTGGTGGGCGTTTTTGCCCATTTCGACGAGCTAATGGAGGCCCTGCAAAAGGTGAAAGAAAAAAAACCGGAACGCCTGGTGGTGTACTCACCGGTGCCGCATCATAAATTGGAGGAGATTCTTGAGCCGAAACCCAGCCCGGTCCGCTATTTTGCCCTTGCGGGAGCACTCACCGGACTCTTTGGCGGGTTTGGTCTGGCGATCTGGTCGTCGCTGAAGTGGGGCCTGATTACCGGTGGGAAGCCGATCGTTTCCATTCCGCCGTTTATTGTGGTCGGATTTGAGCTGACCATCCTGTTCGGTGCCCTGGCCACCCTTGTGGGACTGATTTTGACGCATCAGTTTCCTGCTTACAAAATTCCGGGCACGTACGATGCCCGCTTTTCGGTGGACCGTTTTGGTCTTGCGGTGCGTGTTTCTCAGGAACAGAGGAACGAATTTGAAGCGATTTTGAAATCGGCAGGTGCGGAGGAGGTACATGTTCGCTAATCCGGAAATCATTCAGGACGCGCAAAGTCACCGGGAAAAGCTCGCCCGCAGCCCAATAAGATGGATCTTTCTGGGGCTATTCTTTATTGGGTTGGCGGCGTTTCTTGCGGGAACACTGGGAGATACGCCGCAACGGGCCTGGCAGGTCTATCTTGTGAACCTTGTTTTCTTTCTGGGGGTTGCTCAGGGGATGGTGGTTTTTGCGGCAGCGCTTCAGCTGACCAGTGCCCGCTGGGGGAGACCCATTAAGCGCCTGGCGGAAAACGGGGCCGTTTTTCTGCCTGTGGGCGCGGTTCTGCTGGCCGTCCTCTACCTGGGCCGCGAGCAGATTTTTCCATGGATTGCGCACCCGGTTCCTGAGAAACAGGCCTGGCTTAACGTTCCATTCTTTTTTGTAAGGGATCTTGTTATGGTAGCGATACTGGCAGGGCTCAGTCTTGCCTTTTTAAGGACCTCCGTTAGGGCTGACGAAGCCCGTCTTTCTGCATCCGGGCCGGATAGCAAAAAGCCGAATAGCATCGCGCAAAAATTGAGCGTATGGGGAACCCTCCTGGCGGTCCTTTACGCTATCTTCTTCTCTCTGCTCGGATTTGACCTGATCATGTCGCTGGACCCGCACTGGTACTCCACGCTTTTCGGAGCTTATTTTTTCATTACCAGCTTTTTTGCGGCCCTGGCCGCCGTGGTTGTCATCGTCAGTCTGGTCCACAAAATCGGACCGCTAAGTCAATACATCCGCGGTTCGCAGTTTCACGATCTCGGAAAACTGCTGTTCGGTTTTGCCATTGTCTCCGGGGATTTTTTCTATTCCCAATTTCTGGTGATCTGGTATGGGAACATCCCTGAAGAAACGCGCTACGTCATTCTTCGGCTACGGGAGATGCCCTGGAAACCGCTGTCCTATGCGGTACTTTTCGTGGCGTTTGTGATTCCGTTTGTTGTCCTGTTGAGCCGCAAGCTCAAACAGAAACCCGGCTGGATGCTGGCTTTGGGGGGACTTGTCCTTGCTGGTGTTTGGCTGGAAAAATTTCTGCTGGTTGTTCCTTCCATCTGGCCGCAGGGCTCTCTACCGCTGGGGCCCATGGAGATGCTGATCTCGCTTGGATTTCTTGGGCTTTTTGGAGCGGTGTACCTCTGGAATCTGGCCCGTGTTCCTATTTTGCCGGTGGGAGACCCGCTTTTTCACGAATATCTGGAACATGTGAATGAAGGGAGCCACTGAGAGGGGGTAAGAAGTCCAGGGGTTGCCTCCGGGCAGATTCCATTTGGTGCTACAGAACCGTTTTCTTCCATGAAACAAACAAACCGTACCGCTTTCTATTTTTCCCTTGTTATTGGGAAGAGGAAGTGATATATTTTTTCAAAAATTAAATATTTATCGCAATTCCTTGTATGTGAATCATTTGGATTGGAGCGGGAATGAAATCGGGAATACGGCTTTTTCTTTTTTCTTTGTTGTTGCTGTCTATCGGCTGTGCAGGAGGTCGTAAGGCGCTCAAACAGGAACCGCCCTCCCAGGTCTCCGCAAAAAGCGACAGTATTTCCTACAATCCCAAAGCGGTATCGCGATATATGGATGGAATCCTTGCGGCGAACCGCGGGGACTGGGCAAGTGCGTTCATTGCCTTTCAGGAAGCTTATTTGTACGATTCAACTTCAGCTTCTCTGCTGGGATCCATTGCCGAAGCGTATGCCAACCTGGGCCGGCTGGAAGCTGCAATTCTTACCCTGAAAAAGGCGATCCGACTGGATCCGGCCAACATCGAAAACCGCAACATGCTGGCCTCCTTTTACAGCCAGATCCGCAATTTTAAGGGGGCTATTGAGCAGTATGAGAAAATCAAAGAGCTGGATTCCACCAACGTGGAACTGCGCTTCCGCCTGGCCACCCTTTACCTGATCACCAAGCAGACGGAAAAGGCGCTCCGGGAATTTCAGGACATTTACCGTATCGAAGGGTTCAACCCGGATGTTCTGCTGCGCATTGCGGATCTTTATTTTGAAACCCGAAACCTTGACCGTGCCCGGGAAACATACCGGGAGGTGATCAAACAGGAGCCGCAAAACGAGGAGGCGTATCTGGGCCTGGGGGCCACCTACGAAGCCGAGGGGGATACCGATTCGGCTCTGAAGGTGTACGAAGAGGCGCTCCAGAA
>MTOL01000331.1 GCA_002011685.1 Deferribacteres bacterium JdFR-76 | reverse complement strand
GAGTTCCCGATTGTAGGTATAAATCTTCATCCACTGCATCGGGTCGCCGTAGATTTCCGGCTTTTTGGAAATCTTCCACAGGTAGTCGCCGCGGACAACGGTGTAATTGTCATAGATGGACTTGGGCAGCCTGTTTTTGATCTGCATCAGCTTGCCCTCGATGGTGGCAACCCGATCCTGCATCTCGGAAAGCAGGTAGATGTTGTTCGTTTTCATTTCTGCCAGTTTATCCTCGACGGCCTTAATCTCGTCGCGGCGCTGGAACAGTTCTTCCGAAGAGAGGGCGCTGAGGCCATCCACCTGCTTTTCAAGATCATCCAGGGCTTTCCGATAGGCCTCCACCCCGGCCTTGTCGGTGCCCAGCATGGCGTAAATCTCATTCCATTCCGCCTCGATCTGCTTGTCCACATCGGCAATCTGGGCCTTCAGATCCGAAATCTCTTTCTCCAGCTGGGCAATTTTGGCTTTGGCGTCGGCTTCGCGTTTCTGCCATTCGGCCAGCTGAATCTTATAATCTTCCAGTTTTAGCTTCTGCTGCTGCGCAAAAGCAGGCCCCATTAAAAGACCGAGGGACAAGACCGTTACGAGGAACGCGGCTAAGATCACTCGTGTTTTCATCGTTCTAATATCACCTCCCAGTTAAAATTACTGTTGTTTTTTCTGTTCAAGGCGCTCCTTGACGGTTGCTTTTTCCTGCTTCACCTTTTCCAGTTCGGCCTTTTTGGCAGCCAGCTCCTTCTCCAGATTTGCCTTCTGGGCCTCCAGATCTTTGACCTTCTGCTCGGCACTCAAGGCTGCGTTTTTGGTGTCTTCCAGCTGTTTCAGCTGTTCCTCATTGGCATAACGCGTACAGCCTGTCATCACTAATGTGCCTACCAAAAACAAGCCAGCCAAAACTGCAGAAAGCCACCGCATCATTTTGGACATCGAATTAACACCTCCTTTTTTGGTTAGTTTCCGGGGACTATTTTGCACACAATTTTAACAAAATTAAACATTCTTGTCAAGGAAAAAATGAAAAAGCCCATCAGTCAATGCATTTCAGGCAAAATTTTGTTTCACCCCCTTCAAAACTCACCTTCCCAGGCAGATTCCCAGACTCTCTGCCGTCCGGACCAGCTGCCCCTCCGGGTCCACGCGCTTCTGCTGTCCCACTGCATCCTCCAGCGGCACACTCCGGATCTCATTCCCCCGCAGGCAAACCATTTCACCGAAACGCCCCGCTTTAACCAGATCTACCGCTGCCACACCAAAACGCGTGCCCAAAATGCGATCGAAGGCCGACGGCGACCCACCCCGCTGCAAATGGCCGAGAACCGTAACCCGCGTCTCAACACCCAGATCCNCGTAAATGCGCCGGGCAACATATTCCCCAATCCCTCCGAGACGCTTTTCNCGTCCCACAGCCCTCTCCTCCTTGAAGAACAATTGCCCNTCCTTCTCACAGGCACCTTCCGCCACCACTACAATGCTAAACTTAATGTCTTTCTCGTTGCGTGCCCGCACTTTGTCAAAAATGGGTTCGAATCGAAACGGAATCTCCGGGATCAGAATCACATCGGCCCCGCCAGCAATGCCCGCTTCCAGAGCAATCCACCCCGCATACCGGCCCATCACTTCCAAGATCATCACCCGGTGGTGGCTCTCCGCAGTGGTGTGTAGCCGGTCAATCGCCTCCATTGCCGTAGTAACAGCGGTATTGAAGCCAAAGGTCACATCCGTTGCCGAGATATCGTTATCAATGGTTTTGGGAATCCCTACAACTTTTACCCCCTTCCGGGCCAGATCCCGGGCGATTCCCAGCGTCCCATCTCCACCGATCACCAGCAGTGCATCCAGGCGCAGCTTGCCGATGTTCTCCACCACCCGGTCCGAAAGATCCACCAGCTCAACCCTGTTCCCCTTTTTGACTGGATATCGGAACGGGTTCCCCCGGTTCGTCGTTCCAAGAACGGTCCCGCCTCTAGGCAAAAGACCACGCACATGTTCCAGTGTCAGGGTAACGGTCTTCTCCGGATGGATTAGCCCATCAAAGCCATCTTCGATTCCAATCATCTCCCAGCCGTAATCCAAAATGGCCGCCTTTGTGGCCGCGCGGATCACCGCGTTCAGCCCGGGCGCATCGCCACCGCCGGTTAAGATCCCCAGACGCATGCTGCCCTCCTTCTTAACGAACCACAACGGCCGTTCCGCTTGCTGTTACCATCAGCATTCCTTCGCGAATCACCTCATAATCCAGGTCAACCCCCACCACCGCATTGGCCCCCAGTTTATCTGCCTCTTGGACCATTTCTCGAATGGCGATCTCCCGGGCTTCAATGAGCTTTTCCTCGTACGCCCCGGAGCGCCCTCCCACTAAATCCGTGATGCTGGCAAACAGATCGCGCACTATATTGGCGCCCATAATGGCCTCTCCAGCAACGATCCCCCGGTATTCCAGAATCTTCTTTCCCTCAATCGAAGGTGTCGTCGTAACAATCATGGTTTTCCTCCTTTAGCTGGTGTCTAAACTGAATGGGTTTTATCACTATATCGGAACGGTCCGAAAAAGTGATGATCATTCCGGTCGCCCGTCCTTTCACCAGGGCTGGATTGGCACAACCGGGATTGATCAGCCAGAGGCTCCCCCGTTTTTCCACCTGCAATTTGTGTGTGTGGCCGAAAATCACAATATCCACTTCCCTGCCGGCAAATTTCTGCTCAAGATGCTGAGCCAGTGTCCCTCTGGGAAAACCGTCTCCGTGCAAAAGGGCAAAACGAACCGGTCCAAAGGAGACGTGCCGTTCTCTGGGCAGGCTGTGCGCGGTCCCGAAAAAATCCGTGTTGCCGCGCACGGCATACACCGTCGCCAGAACCTCCAGATCCAGAAGCACATCGGGATTGCCGATATCCCCGGCATGCAGGATGGCGTCCACATCCGCAAAAAGCTGGTAGATGTCCAGCGGAACAATGCCATGGGTGTCGGAAAGAACGCCAATCCGGTACGTCTTCTTCATGATAATCCACCCGCATTTTGTGTCGATCCAGCTGGCAGTCCAGACATGGGCATTCCACTGAACGGGTTTGTCACCGGGATGTGGCCCGATTCATCTTTCGGATTTCACCAGCTACCTTTCGGAAAAGATCGGCAGGATTGTTCCTAAAATCCAGCCAGAAGATAAAAAATCAGCGCAANGGAAGCAGCAAACAGGGCATATGGAAGCTGCGTGCGCACATGATCGATGTGATCGGATGCGGAGGCCATGGACGAAATGATGGTGGTGTCGGAGATTGGTGAA
>MTOL01000263.1 GCA_002011685.1 Deferribacteres bacterium JdFR-76 | reverse complement strand
ATCAAACGGACGCCGCAGTTGATGTCGTATCCCACACCTCCCGGTGAAATAATTCCCTCATCCACATCGAACGCCGCTACCCCACCAATGGGAAATCCGTATCCCCAGTGAATGTCCGGCATCGCCATGGAGTAGCCCACAATTCCGGGAAGGTGGGCCACATTCACCACCTGCTGCAAGCTCTGGTCCTGCCGGATGTCACGCATCATCGATTCCGAGGCATACACCCGGCCCGGAACGTTCATCTTTCCCTGTTTGGGAATTTCCCACAGGAAGTCGTCTATTTGTTTGATTTCAATATCCGCCATGGTCCAACCGATCCTCCCTGCCTGTGTTTTTCTTTACTCGCTAACCAGATTTGAATATAACCGCACCCCGTTCGCAAAGCAAGATTTTTGAATAGGCCCTGTGGCCCCAAAGAAGCCCTCGCCATTTGGGAAGAAGAGACCCCTATCTCTTGCGCCCCAAAAAGTGAATACGACAGAATTACACGAAGAATTTGGAAGTGGCATAGGGTCCGAAAAAGGAAACGGACGACGGATGGTGAGGAGAAATTTTCGGACGTTTAGGCCTGCTCGTCTCTTTCTCGGGCGGTTCTTTGGGAATATCTGGGCGGGAAAGCGGTTTGGCAAACTAAATGTCAAAAATTACCTGAGCAAACCACACGCCGTTTCGTTCCTCGAACACCAGCTGGTGGTACGTGGCGGCTTTAATTTCACGGAGAATGGCGTGTTTTTCGGGCTGAAAAGGTTCGCCCTTTATGGCTGCCCGAATCCTGGAAGGAGAGAGCTCCCGAATATTTGCCTCCGCAGGTAGCCAGCCCTCGGCGGAAAACAGAAAGTTCAGCTCATTCAGCCAGCGGATGAGGAGCTCATCGAAGTGCGTGGCTTCTGCTTCCAAAAAACGCGTTTCGCTGGGCGACACGGATTCTGGAGCGGTAACAACCGAAAGCCACCCTCTGCAAGCGAGGGCAAAAATTTCCTCGGGTGTGGGTGCCCAGATGCGCAGCCCAATATCTCCCGTGTGTTCCATAAGTTCGAAACGTCCGCGGCCCATGCTGCTTCTCCTTTCAGGAGGGCGGCGAAAGTGGCTCGGGATCCGCGGCCTGCAGCCGTTTTAGCTGTTCCAGAACACGGTTACGGATATCTTGTGGCGCTGCGGCAGCTTGCACAAGTTTCCCATTTTCCAGTACTTTCTCCAGCATGGGCTGCCACTTCCCGCCACATTCACAGGGGTCCAGCGGCTGCTGGCCGTGCGGAAGAACTACAGACTGCAGGCATCTGTCACAGCGAAACAGATCTTTGCGGCCAGAAGCTTTACCGCGCTTGGCAACCGGTTCGCCTTCGATTTCCACGATATCCATGGCAAAATCGAGCACCCGGGCATTGCTCAGAGAAGTTCCCACCCCGAAACCGTCGGCCAGAGGCCGCAGCTCGCGGATGGAGTTCTCATCCAGGCCGCCGGAAAGAAAGATCTTTACCTTTTCATACCCACGGAGATTCAGCTCCCAGCGGACCTCCCGGAGAATTTCAGCAAAATTCCCCCGCCGGGAACCGGGCGTATCCAGCCGGATCCCAAACAGCTTCTCCCCCATGGCCTCTGCGACCCGGATGGCCTCGAATTTTTCGTCATGGAAAGTATCAATCAGCGCGATCCTCTTCACTTCTGGTGCAATGACCTCATCAAAAGCGCGCACCGCCTCAACCGTATCGCCGATAATCAAAATTAGCGCGTGTGGAATGGTGCCACTGGGCGGAATTCCCAGCAACTCTGCACTCTTTACCACTGCCACACCGTCGCAACCGCCGATGTAAGCGTTCCGTTCGATCATCGGAGCAATGGCCGGGTGCATGCGCCGCGCCCCAAAACTTAGAAGGATGCGGTCCCCCGCAGCGATCCGGTCGCGGGCGGCTTTTGTGGCAATGCCGGAAGCCTGGCAGAAAAAACCCAGCAGCGCGGTTTCGTACACGCCAAAATCCAGATAGTCACCCTCAATGTAAAGCAAAGGATCGTTGCGGCGGAAAAGGGTGCCCTCCGGAACGGCCCAGACGGTAACCGGCAACCCTTCCAGCAGCGAAAGAGCTTCTTCCAGACCGGCAAAGATCGCCCATTTATACGGATGGGGAAGATATTTTACGGTGAATTCTGCCAGAACTCGTTTATGAATCTTTTTCCGTTCCAGAATCTGGCGCGTTCGCAAAAAATAAACATCCGCAATCTGGCCGTCACGGATTTCCTCAAAACAGGCGACATGAAAGGAACGGGATGTTTTTTCCGGCATACCAGCCCTCCCTCACGCACCAAATTTAATCAGGCGCCCGGCATGAGCCAGCGCCAGGCCCATCAAGTTCATCGCTGGCTGACGTCCCAGCCCTCCTGCAATACAGCTGATTTCATCAAACCTTTCCACCCGATCCACCCGTGCGGTCTTCGCTCGCAACAACACCGGCACGGGATGCCAGCTGTGGGCCCGCATTGACGATGGCGTGGAGTGATCCCCCGTCACCACCAGAACCTCCGGATTGAGCCGGACAACCCGCGGGATCAGACGATCCACCTCTTCAATCACCTTCACCTTGCCATCAAAGTCTCCATCTTCGCCGCGGGAATCCGTGTACTTCACATGAAGGAAGAAGAAATCATACTTGCTGAAGTTCTTTTCCAGCGCTTCGAATTGAGATGGAACATCTGCTGTCACAGGGTGCAGAGTCATCCCCAGCAGTCGAGCGACGCCGCGGTACATGGGATAATTCGCAATGGCCAAACAGTTCAGCTTGAACCGTTCTTTCATAGAGGGATAACTCCGGTGTTTCGCAAATCCGCGCAACAGCACCATGTTAGCCGGATGCTCATCTTTCAGAATTTTGCGGATCTGATCCACCAGATTGTTCACCAGATCGGCCGTTCTCTGTGCCTCCGGTTTCAATGCGCGGACGGGAAGCGGTGGTACACCGGTCTGCTGCGGGTCTGTGTCGGATAGAGCATCTTCCAGTCCATCGCCGCGGAGAATAAAAACTGCCCGGTGTTCTTTTTCCGGGAGAAAGAAAAATTCATACCCTTCGGGTACACGGATACTATCCAGAATCTTCCGGCATAGCTGAGCATTTTTTTCAGTAGGAATTCTTCCCGCTCTCCGGTCGGTTACATTCCCATTCCCATCCAGCGTGCAGAAATTGACTCTTGCGGCCAGGTCGCGGTCGGTCAGATCGAATTCCACCCCTGCGGCCGAAAGGACACCGCGACCAATGTTGAATTCCACAGGGTCGTAGCCGAACAGCGCA
>MTOL01000427.1 GCA_002011685.1 Deferribacteres bacterium JdFR-76 | reverse complement strand
ACTGATGCACGGGATGCCCACCTCTTTTTGGCCAGCTATGCCGGCAAGACCCAGAACTTTAGCTACCAGCTCTACGGATTTTTCTACAATGATGCCAGCATTGCAGATGGCAACGCCTACGTGCCGGACCATCTTCAGTTCTTCAAAACCCGTTTTTCGCCGCAGATTTCCCAGTTAACGGCCCTCGGATTCACCGGAAAGTACCAGGCCGGAAAGCTTACGGTGGACGGCGAAGTGGATGTCCTTTTCGGAAAGGATAAGATTGACAACCAGAAGCACGGTGCCAAGCAGATGTGGGACATCAACAACGGTGACCTGAGCGGATACAACCTTTACCTGAAGCTGAATTATGCAGCGGCGGATAAGGTTACCCTGGGTGGCGTTTTTGGCATGGGCTCTGGGGACGACGACTTGACTTCCGGCAAAGGAAACGTGAATAAGTTGCGCACCAGCGGCTTCTTCTACATTACTGAGGTATGGGAAGATTCCATCATGCCGGATGAGGAAGGTATTACGCCTCAGGGACTGGGGGCACCCAATGTGCGCGGTTACCGGGAGCTGGAAAATACCACGGCACTGCAAGTGAATACACTCATCAAGCCGCGCAAAGATGTGCAGCTGTTTTTTGCCTATACCTATTTGCGGGCAACCCAACCTATCCACGCATGGGGACCTGACGGCGAAGGTGACTGGCGCATCGATCCCGACAAGTCGGCCCAGGATATCGGTCAGGAGGTAGATTTCCGTATTTCGTACAATATGTATAAGCAGCTGAACTTGACGCTGCGGGGCGGCTACTTTATGCCGGGTAAGGCAGCTGGCTACCTGATCAATGGAACGGATGAATACAACAAGGCCGCATGGGAGCTGAAAGCAACCGTTACCCTGAAATTTTAATATGATGTTTCGGGAATAAAGAGAGGAGAAACCATGAACGGCAAGAGGATGACGCCGGTCTTTGGTGCAATGCTGCTTGCAGCAGTGCTGTTCGGACTGGGGTTTGCACCCGGGCCCGGACAGTCGGACAAACATCCCGAAGTGGATTTCTCCGTGAGCTGTGTGGAATGTCACAGGGATGCGACACCGGAGATTGTGTCACAGTGGAAAAGCAGCAAACACGGTCTGATGAACTTTGCCTGTTATATGTGCCATGGGGATGGCAAGCAGGAATTCAGCAGAAGGCCGGGAACGGAGCGGTGTCAGGCCTGCCATTCAGCCCTGAATGTAGATTTCTCCCGGACACCGGCCAAAAACTGCTTCGATTGCCATAATGGCCATACGCTGAAGTTTCATCAGTGAGGTGCAGGCAACCGAGGAAAGGAGGGAAACATGTCTCTCGACCGGAGAGAATTCTTAAAGATGATGGCCGCTTCGGCGGCGGCCGCCAGCATCGGGGCGGAACTGGCTCCGGCTTCCCTGCTGGCAGATGAAATCCAGTGGTACAAATCGGTTTGCCGCTTTTGCGGGACCGGATGCGGTGTGATGATCGGCAAAAAAGGGGATCGGGTAGTTGCTGTCAAAGGAGATAAGCTGAATCCCATTAACAAGGGACATCTTTGTGTAAAGGGGTTTTACCTCCACAAGGTAATCTACGCCAAAACGCGCCTGCTCTATCCCATGATCCGTCGGAACGGCAAGTTCCAGCGGGTAAGCTGGGATGAAGCGCTGGATTATGTGGCCAGCAAATTTAACGAAATCCGCAAAAAGTACGGCCCGGATGCCCTGGCGTTCTATGGTTCTGGTCAGGCTGAGACCGAGGAAACCTACATGGCCAACAAGCTGTTCAAGGGCTGCATCGGGACCAACAACATGGAGGGCAATCCACGCCTCTGTATGGCCAGCGCCGTAGGGGGGTACCTTTCGTCCCACGGTCTGGACGAACCCGCAGGTACCTATGCCGACATCGAAAAAGCAGAAATGTTCTTCCTGGTGGGAAGCAACACAGCCGAATGCCATCCAATTCTTTTCGAACGGATTGTGCGCCGCAAGAACCAAAACCCCAATGTGAAAATCGTCATTCTGGACCCACGAAAGACACCCACCGACCAGATTGCTGACCTGCACATGTTTCCAAAGCCGGGGTATGACCTGGCCGTACTGCATGCAATGGCCCGAATCATCATCAAAGAAGGCTACGCGGACAAAGAGTTTATCGCCAATCATGTGAATTTCAAAGATGCTCAGGGGAAGGATATTACTTTCGAAGCGTACCAGCGCTTTCTGGAGCCGTTTACGCCGGAGTATGCTTCACAGGTAAGCGGCGTTCCGGCTGAGGATATTGTACGGGCCGCACGGATGTTCGGCCAGTCCCGCACGGTCATGAGTATGTGGACGATGGGCCTGAACCAGCGCACGCGCGGTGTGTGGGCCAATAATCTGGTTCATAACCTGCATCTGATTACCGGGAAGATTGGTGTGCCGGGAAGCGATGCCTTTTCATTAACAGGGCAGCCCAACGCATGCGGCGGTGTTCGGGAAGGCGGCGGGCTCTGTCATCTGCTGCCAGGCCACAGGAAAGTGGCCAATCCCAAACACCGCGAAGAAGTNGCAAAGGTTTGGGGGGTGCCCGTGAGCAATATTCAGCCCAAACCGGGCAAGCACACAATCGCCATGTTCGAGGCCCTGAATAAGGGCGAAATTAAGGGGATTTACATTATGTGCACCAATCCGGCACAGTCCCTGCCCAATGCCAGCAAATACTGGAAAGGGTTAAAAGAACAGTTTGTGGTTGTGGCTGAGTCGTTTTATCCCACGGCGACCACAGAGTACGCCGATGTGCTACTACCGGCGGCCTTCTGGTCTGAGAAGGAAGGGGTATACGGCTGTACGGAGCGGCGTTCGCAGTATATGGAGAAGGTCATTGATCCACCCGGAGAAGCCCGCTGGGATGCGTTTATTTTGAGGGATCTGGCCATCCGCATGGGCTTCAAGAAGGAATTCGAAAAATACCGGACAGCCGAAGATATCTGGAATGAATACATCAGCCTGACCAAAGGCCGCGATATGGATTTGAGCGGTGCCACGTACCGGCGGCTAAAGAAGGTTCGTGGTCTGGTGTGGCCGGTTCCGAGCGAAGATCATCCTGGAACCTATAAACGCTATACGAATGGTGACCCGATCTTTGATGCGCTTCCCGCAGAAAAGAAACGGGGTCGCCGGATGTTTTTCTACGGAAAACCCGACGGCAAGGCCGTGGTCTGGGCCCGTCCTGCCAAAGGCCCAGCCGAACCGACGGATAAAGAATATCCGTTCGCCCTGACGACCGGTCGGGTTCTGGAGCACTG
>MTOL01000023.1 GCA_002011685.1 Deferribacteres bacterium JdFR-76 | reverse complement strand
GGAGACCGCCAAAGCGGTCTCCCCGTGCCACCTCCTACTTCATCAGCGTCATTTTCCGAACCTGCCGGAAGAGAACCCGGCTGCCATCCTGAACTTTCAGCTGGTAGAAGTAGATACCCGACGGGACCCGGTTTCCGGCCCGGTCGCGGCCATTCCAAGTTACCGCATATTTGCCCGGCTCCCTGCTGGCGTTGACCAAGGTAATCACCTCCTGGCCAAGGGCATTGTAGATTTTCAGGGTCACTTTGCCCGCGACAGGGATTTCAAACCGGATGGCCGTTTCCGGATTGAACGGATTGGGATAATTCTGGTGCAGAGCAAATTCGGACGGGAGAGCTCCAACTCCCTCGCTCACATCCGTCATGAAATCCACGTCCATGGTGATATCTGCCTGATACGTATCCTGACCCGAACTCAGATCCACGGCAAGAGAATCCTGGGTCGAGGGATCACCGTCGTTGTTCTGCATCCAGCCGGGTGCCGTAGCAAAGATTTTGAAATGTCCGGCCGGCATTCCAGCAATGGTGTAGTAGCCGTTCTCATCGCTCAGGCCAAAGCCAATTACCTGTCCGTGCTTTGACACAGCAAACACCAGCACATAGGCTAGCGGCTGTCCGTTCCTTGCCAGAATGCGGCCCTGAATTACGTACGGACCTACATGTTTCGGCTTCAGATCGAAGTGGATGCCGTGAGTCACATTGGGCGAAACCACGGCCACAGGCGTCGCACGCCGCCAGTTCCGTGCATCATCATAAAATTCACCCACGTACCCTTCAGCCCAGGCCGCCACAAAGTACTTGCCCGTTGCCAGACCGGTGATCTTATAACGCCCTTCCGCATTGGTTACAGCAAAACTGGGTTTCCCGCCACCCACAGGCAGTGCCATCACGAAGGCCCCGGCAATGGGAGCCTCATCTTTCTCGTTGCGCACAATCCCGGTAATGGCACCCTGATTATCCGGCGCAGGTGTGAGGCTAAAGTCGATACCCGTTACCTGCTGAGATGCCGCTACAGCCACCGGTGTCGCGTCCTCCCGGTTCTGGGCATTGTCGTAAAATTCAGGGTAAAATCCCTCTGCCATCGCCTTTACGATGTAGGTTCCTTCCTTCAGCCCTTCAATGGTATAGGCCCCGTTTTCATCGGTCAGGGCTTTGCGGGCAAAGTGGGAATCCACCATCTTGGCGATGACCACGGCACGCACCACCGGACTTCCGTCATCAGCCAGCACCGTTCCGGAGATGGAAGCAGCTTTCGTTAGCGTAAAGTTCACGTTTTCCAGTACCTGATCATAGCCGATCTGGACCGGTGTGGCATCGGCCAGACGGGCCGCTTCTTCATAGAATTCCGGGTTGTACCCTTTCGCCGCGGCTTTCAAAAAGTAGATTCCGGGTGCCAGGCGATTCAGCTCATAGGTGCCGTCGCTATTGGTGCGCGTTTTTACCGGTTCGCGGTCCGGTATTTCAGGAAAAGCCCAGACCCAGGCATTGGCAATGGGCGACTGGTCGGCCTCGTCGGTAACCGTTCCGCGGACAACACTCATTGGAGCCAGCGCGAAATCGATCCCGGACGTATGGGCATTTTCCTGCACTGCAACCGGTGTTGCCAGGGCAGGATCATACACATCATCATAAAATTCGGCATTGAAACTATCTGCTTCCGCCCGCACAATGTAATTGCCCGGCGGCACCTGCAATACATACCTACCGCTGGAATCTGTCCGCGTACGGAAAAGAGCCACCGCGTTGGGCATATTCAGCGGCCGGGCCACCACAACGGCACCGGGAATTGCTGTGCTATCCTTTTGAGAGATCACCCTTCCGCTAATGGCACTGCGGACAGATAAAGCAAAATCAATACCTGATGTCTCATTCCCTTCCTGGACCTGCACAAGAGTGGCTTCCATCAGGCTGTGGGCATCATCATAAAACTCCATTGTGTAGCCTTCTGCATCCGCCCCCACCAGATAGGAACCCGTCGGCAACCCTTCGATGGCGTACTTGCCGCTATCGTTGGTAACCGCATGGTATTTGACCTTCGGGTTCAATTTCAGCACNGCGAATACATGGGCTCTGGCAATNGGCATACTGTCGGCTTCACTTACCACAGTGCCGGTAATTACGCCACCATGGTTCAGATGAAAATCGATTCCCCGGACCGTATCTTTCTCCGCAACCTGAACGGGAGTAGCTTCGCTGAATTTGCGCACATCCTGGTAAAATTCGGCAATGAATCCCTTGGCTTTGGCGCGGATCACATAATAGCCAGGCAGCAGGTCTCCCAGCATGTAATTGCCGTCCTGGTCGGTCTGAACCCTTCGGTACCAGCGAATTTCCCCGATGCGCTGCGCAGTTACCGTGGCCCCTGCAATGGCGCCACCCAGGTCTTCATCCAGAACCGTACCGGCGATAGCGGATGCGGCCTTCATTCCAACAACAATGTGGGCTTTTCCAACCAGCCGCTCGCCCATGAATTCAACATACGCAATGACCAGACCTTGCCCTCTGACGTTGCCGGCTTCAAACAGTCCGCTCTGGGTGATTTTGCCGAGCGAATCTGGCCGCACTGCCCAGTTGATCAGCACCGGCGGCATGGGTTGAACATTGCCGGCAAAAACGATGCGCGCCGTAAACTGGAGCTGTTCTCCAGGAAGCAAAGCCGCCTGTGCCGGCTTGATAATCAGCTCCATCCCCCGGGCCATGTCCACAACTCCCGGGCCGACCTTCACTTTGGCGGTGGCTTTGTACACGCGGTTCAAAATGGTCAGCCTGGCAATTACTTCCCCTTTTCCTGGGCGCTCACCGGCAATAAAGAAGCCATCATCCGAAATTTTGCCCAGCCATTCCGGTTCCACAGACCACTCTACCTGCTCCTGGACACGCTGCGGCATGTGCTGGTTGTTGAACAGCTGCACATGGAATTTAACATGCCCACCCGGCGGCAGTGTCACCTCCTGTGGCACNATCACCAGCACATCCGCCAGGGCCGTACTCGCGACTGANAANGCCACAAGTACCGCCAGCAGCATCAACACTCCCTTTGACCCTCGCATCATACGTCCCTCCTTTTTTTGGTTTGAACAAAAAGAGGGCCGCAAATGCAGCGGCCCTCCCTTTCTCCTTTACCGTTTGACGAAGTAGGTCATGCCCCACACGCGGCTGTTGTAAGGCATCTGGCTGTCAAAAAGCGTCCCATTGTCAATGGCATCCACAAAAGTATGGAAGATACCCTTGCGCGCCCGGACCACCCAGTAGCCGCTGTAAATTCCATCACCCGCCACAGCGTCCGGGTATTGTCCGTCATCG
>MTOL01000195.1 GCA_002011685.1 Deferribacteres bacterium JdFR-76 | reverse complement strand
AATGAGCGGTTCGTCCCCTTGAATATTAACAAAAATCTCCGCCACAACGGACCGGGCCACTTCGGCAAGGCGATCCGTTCCCGTCGGATGTTCTGGCGAGGTCATCACCGCCTCTCCCCCAAACGCCCGCACAGCTTCCAGAATCCGCTCATCGTCGGTGGCCACCACAAGCCGGTCCAGCAGTTGCGCCTGTGACGCCCTGCTGTACACCCAGTAAATCATCGGCTTACCCAAGATGAGCGCCAGCGGTTTCCCGGGAAAGCGGGTGGACCCGTACCGGGCCGGAATCACCCCAATGGCTTTGGCTTTGGAACCCTCCATCACTCCTGAGAAATCACTTTTGGCACGCTAAAATAGCCCTTTAGCTTCTTCGGCGCGTTGGCCAGCGCCTCTTCCTGAGTCAGCCAGGGTTTCACCTGATCCTCGCGTGTTACGTTTGTTAGCGGCAATACATGGTAAGTGGGCGGTACCCTTTCTGTGTCCAGTTCGTTCAATTTTTCCACATAAGCAATAATCCGCGCCAGCTGTTCCGTAAATTTCTGCTTTTCTTCTTCTGTAAAACGAAGCTTGGCCAGTTTGGCAATTTTCTCCACATCTTCAACGGTAATTGGCATTGCCTCTCCTCCCGTGATTCTTTCCTGCCGGTTCAATCCCTCACAATTTACGACAATTCCGCAGCAATGTCAAGACATTATGATGGATCATGGCACAATTTTTGTAATGCCAATTTTGTAAACCCCGCAAACGTTGCAGCCCGGTTCCTCCTTTTACAATACCTGCGACACAACAAAATCAAAAGCGTCTCTTACTTCCTCTCTCGTTGCGTGGTNATGGGCTTCCACGATAAAAACTTCTGCCCGTTTCAGCCAGGGTTGNAGTTCCGCAAAATCAATTTNGCCTGTCCCTGGCGCATGGTGGTCCCGAAACTCCCGCACATCGTGAAGATGAACGCCAAGAAGCCTTTCAGTCTGCTGTTCCAGCAGTGTTTTGACTGGCTGAATGCCCATGGCGTCCAGGATGTACCCGTGACCGGTGTCATACCAAAACCGCAGGTTGCCCCCAGCAAATTCCCGGAAAACTGCTTCAAATTCATCACCAAGCGGGAATTCGTGGTAATTAATCCTGTTTTCCACCCCAATCAGCACATCCCGCTTCACCGCTTCTTTGTGAATGGCATCCAGGCTGCGCAGCATCTGATCGAAAAAAACGGGAGCCTTCTGGTTCCGTTCGTCCAGCTTTTTGGTCAGCCACTCCTGGCTGGATTCCTGTTCCAGCTCCCCGCTTTTCCATAAATCGCGGATACGGTCTTTTTCATTTTCCATAATAACGTATCCACAATGAAGAACCACCGCACGAACTTCAAGGTCGCAGGCAAACTGAACGGTATGGATCGCCGCTTTTACTCCAAGCCGCCGCTCATCCTCGTCTGTGCTGGCGAGGTTGTAAAAATCGGCAGAAGCCTGCACCCGCGAGACCTCCTCTGGCCTCGGGCAGGGCGCATGGATGCTCAGAATGCGGAAATCCGCTCCCTTCAGTTCACGGACCAGTTTTCCAATGGTCTCCCGGTCAAAGCGGTAATCCAGCTCCAGTCCGCGATAAGGCAGATCTTTCAATTCACGGACAATCTCTTCCACATCATCGGTGCGTTTGCTCAGCCAGGATAAACTCAGCCCTATCATCGAAGATTCCTCCTCCTGCCAGGAACACTCAGATATGTTGTATCGATTTGCGGAATTTTGCAAATGAAATGCAGGCTGTCAAATGGGTGGATCCGTTTCGATTTCTCTTTCTGCCGGCCACTGATCCCTTTTTGCGCTAAACCTCAGGTCCGATTACCGTTACTCCGCAGAAAAGAACCCTTTTTTAGCTGCGCGAGGGCCAGAGAATCAGGCGTTCCCCGTGCGGTTCAAATCCGCCGCGGAGAAATACATGCACAAGCTTCCATTTTGCCGCCGGCTGCCCGTTGATTTCCTGTACTTCCAGCTTCCGGCCGGGTCGCACACCTTCGGGAAGCCGCAACCATCGTTTCATGGCGGCAACGCACCCCGCTGCCGTTTCTTCATCTTCTTCAAAAAAATGAATCCGCATTCCGAACCGCTGCACCAGTGCGCCGATCTTTCCATTTCCCACCAGAAAATGCAAGGCCGGAGAGCGCATCAGGTTTTTTTCAACAGACAGATGGACCGGCCAGGCAATTCCCCCTCCGTACGGAAAAGCCGGATCTGCCGAGGAAATCAAACAGAAGGCCGGCTCCGACTTCCGTTTCTGCGCTGCCGCCTCCAGTCCGGAAATCGCCCGTTCCGCAGCAAACTGTACTCCCGAAAGCCCTTCCACAAAATAGCCGCGCAGAGCTTCTCCCTGCCATTCGAGCCGTTTCAAAGCGGTGAAAATGGGATACCACGGCAGCAACCCCCGCTCACGGCGGTGATGCTCTTTGACAACCACTCCGTAGCGCTGAAGGAGAAGTCGGGCCTGCAAAAATGGCCGCGACCGGTCTTCACTTTTTGCGATTTTGCCCAGAATAGGCAGTGAATGGAGGGGAAACCACCGGGCTATGGAGCTCCTCATGCGCCAGTGGGTGCGTTCACGGATTTTTCTTTTGATTTTCCGCACCCGTTTCCGCACGTCGCCGTTTATTCTGCGGGTTCCAAACGCTATTTCCGCCGTTTCCTCCGGAGGCAGTTTTCCGGAACAGAGGGAAAGAAAAACCGGATAGGAATCGCAGGAAATGACGCCAGCCAGCAGCAGTTCGTGCAGCGCCTTTTCAATTTCTGTCAGGGACAGGCCGGTGCCCAGCTGAATATCCTGAATCAAACAGCTACCCACAGAGCAAAGAAATTTCCAGATTTCCACGGCAGCCGGTGAGCAGGATGCAGCACGCTCACGGATGACCGGTTCATCCAACAAAAGAGCTCCATTTCCCCTGCGAAAGAAGTAGAGAAAAATGCGGTTTTCCTCTCGCATCGCCCGGACGATGATCTGTCCGCTGGCAACCTGCTGTTCCAGCTGCTCCAGTAGAGCGGAAAATTCGCCAGCTGAGGACCAGCGCATTCGGGTGGCAAGGATCTCTCGTTCGAAAAAACCGGGGGGCAATGCGAACCCCTCATAATGCCGGAGAAGATCCTCCACAGAGGAACAGGGTTCTACCACACCGTGCCAGTTCAGGGAAAATTGCAAATATTGATCAAGAGAAATTGTTGAAACGGACCGGCGGCGCTCTGCCACGGCCGAACGCAACAACACCCGGTAGTTTTCTGGATCGCAGAAAAATTCCTGTTCCATCCCCAGAATCAGCTTTCCGCT
>MTOL01000341.1 GCA_002011685.1 Deferribacteres bacterium JdFR-76 | reverse complement strand
TGAGCACAATGCTGTGTTCCTGCAGATTGTGCCCTTCACCAGGAATGTAGGCCGTCACTTCAATCCCATTGGTCAGGCGTACACGTGCCACCTTTCGAAGCGCCGAATTGGGCTTCTTCGGCGTGGTGGTGTAAACACGCGTACAAACGCCCCGCTTTTGCGGACACGCCTTCAGCGCGGGCACTTTGTTTTTCTTAATAACCCGTTCGCGTCCTTTCCGGATCAGCTGGTTAATCGTCGGCAATGTTCCTACCTCCTCGTCGTCGTCAAACAGACACAATATTTAATAAAATTTTTACGATTTGTCAACTTTTTTTTATTTCTCTAACTTCATGATTTCATCGGTTTTAACCGGCTCCTTCTCCGCCATCTTGGCCGCCTCTTCGGCTTCGGCCTCCTCCTTCTTATTAACCACCATAATCTCGCTGTAGGCCTGGAATCCCGTACCGGCCGGGATCAGGTTCCCCATAATCACATTCTCTTTGAGGCCATAGAGATGGTCGACTTTGCCGGCGATGGCCGCATCGGCCAGCACGCGCGTGGTTTCCTGGAACGATGCAGCCGATAGGAAGCTTTCCGTGGTCAGCGCTGCTTTGGTAATACCCAACAGAATCGGTTTGAAGGTTGCCGGCCGCGGTTTCCTTGCCTGTGCCTGCCGCTTCCCGGCTTTCTCCAGTCGCTGGTTGATCCGCTCAAAGTCGTCAGGATCGATCAGCTCGCCGCGGCGGAACTTCGAATCGCCCGGATCCGTTACCACCACTTTCTGCATCAGCTTCTCATTCTCTTCCAGGAAGCGGAACTTGTCAACAATATCGCCTTCCAGGTAATTCGTGTCGCCCGGATCTTCGATCTTCACCTTCTGCAGCATCTGGCGCACAATGATCTCAATGTGCTTGTCGTTGATCCGGACACCCTGCAGACGGTACACCTCCTGGATTTCATTTACCAAGTACTCCTGCACTTTGTTTGGACCCAGGATGTTCAGGATGTCCTGCGGCGAAACGGAACCCTCGGTTAGCTTCTCGCCTGCGGTTACGTAGTCGCCTTCCTGTACCAAAACGTGCTTCCCGTACGGGACGATGTAGGTCTTCACGTCCACACCGTCTTTGGAGGTGACGGTGATTTTCCGCACACCCTTGCGTACCTCGCTGAAAGACACAATTCCATCGATCTCACTAACGATGGCGGGATCTTTGGGCCGGCGGGCCTCAAACAGCTCGGCCACACGCGGCAGACCACCGGTAATGTCCCGCGTCTTGGCAATTTCGCGCGGAATTTTCACCAGGATATCGCCCGCATTCACCTCCTGCCCTTCGCTGACTTGCAGAATGGCGCCGGTGGGCAGAATATGCGATTCCAGCGTCTCGCCCTTATCATTCACGATGAGGATCCGCGGGCTGAGAGCCCGGGCCCGGGTATCGATGATGACCCGCTCCTTCCGGGCACTGGTTTCATCCAGCTCTTCCTTAAACGTAACTTTCTCCACCAGATCCTGAAAGACGACCTTACCAGACTTGGTCGCCAGAATGGACGCGGAGTACGGATCCCAGGTGAACAGAGCCTGACCGCGTTTCACTTCCTGGCCGTCTTCCACAATCACCCGCGCACCGTATGGAACAATGAGCTGTGAAGTAACCCGGTTGTTCTCATCTACAATCTTGATACGTCCATTCCGGCGCAGGGTAACTTTGGTTCCATCGAACTGTTCGATCAACCGCAGATTTTCGAATTGTACGCGGCCGTCGGTCTTGGCATAGGCTTTGGACTGAGCGGCGATACGCGCCGCCGTACCACCGATGTGGAACGTCCGCAGCGTTAGCTGCGTACCCGGCTCTCCGATACTCTGTGCCGCCATGACACCCACAGCCTCGCCCAGCTCCACCAGCCGGTGGGTCGCCATGTTCATGCCGTAACAGAGGGCACAGACACCGCGCCGGGCTTCACAGGTTAGCACCGAACGGATGTACACCGATTCCACGCCGGCGTCCGCAATGCGGTCAGCAATGTCTTCTGTAATCAGGGTACCGGCTTCCACCAGAATTTCGCCGGTTTCAGGATCGTACACATCTTCCGCTGCCACACGGCCCAGGATCCGGTCCCGCAGCGGCTCAATAACCTCCTCACCCTCTTTCAGGTCGGAGATCCGCAGCCCCAGAATGGTACCGCAGTCGTGCATGGTAACGGTTACGTCCTGGGCCACATCCACCAGACGCCGCGTCAGGTAACCGGCGTCGGCCGTTTTCAGGGCCGTATCTGCTAGACCTTTTCGTGCGCCGTGCGTGGAAATGAAGTATTCCAGCACCGAGAGACCTTCTTTAAAGTTCGCCGTAATGGGCGATTCGATGATTTCACCGATAGAACCGGTCATCTTCTTCTGCGGCTTGGCCATTAGTCCGCGCATGCCCGCCAGCTGACGAATCTGCTCTTTTGAACCGCGCGCACCGGAGTCTGCCATCATGAACAGCGGGTTAAAGCCCTGGCGGGACTTGCGCATGTGTTCGAACATCCGCTCACCGATCTCGTTTGTGGTGTTCGTCCAGATATCGATGACCTGGTTGTACCGCTCACCGTCGGTGATCACGCCGCGCTCGTAGCGCTCCTGAACCTTCTCCACCTTGCTGTAAGCATCCTGAATCATCTGCTCTTTTTCTTCCGGAATCTCCACGTCGTCCATCCCGATGGAGACGCCGGATTTGGTGGCGTAGTAGAAACCGATCTCTTTCAGCCGGTCCAAGAACTCAACCGTTTTGTAGTTGCCAAGCCTCAGATAGGCTTCGCCAACAATTTCCTCCAGGCGCTTCTTGGTGAGCAGCTCGTTGATGAACCCGAGTCCTTCCGGAACATACTGGTTGAAGATAACCCGTCCTGTCGTCGTATCAATCAGCTCACCGTTGATCTGCACTTTGATTTTTGCATGCAGTCCGATTTTCCCATTGTTGTAGGCTACCAGAACTTCTTCCGGTGAGCTAAAAATCTTTCCTTCACCCGGTTCACCGTTTTTGGCCTTGGTAAGGTAATAACAGCCAATTACCATATCCTGGCTCGGGATGGCAAGTGGCTTTCCGTGCGCCGGCGAAAGGATGTTATGGCTGGAAAGCATGATGACGGCCGCCTCGGCCTGTGCCTCTGGAGAGAGCGGTACGTGAACCGCCATCTGGTCACCGTCAAAGTCAGCGTTAAAAGCAGCACAGACCAGCGGGTGAATCTGAATGGCCTTGCCCTCAATCAAAATGGGCTGAAAGGCCTGAATACCCAGCCGGTGCAGCGTGGGTGCACGGTTCAGCAGAACCGGATGGTCTTCAACA
>MTOL01000343.1 GCA_002011685.1 Deferribacteres bacterium JdFR-76 | reverse complement strand
TTCAGCGGGTGGCTGTGGCTGAATACCGGTTTGATGGCGGATATGGAATACGGTTTTCGCGGACAGATTTCTGGCGTAAATTCTGCGGCATTTCCTTACGTACGCGGAGAAGGCTACGCTCCGTTTGGAATGAGCCTGTGGGTGGAGGGGAAGGGATTGCGCCTGACGGCCAAGACCGACATTCGTGGTGAGATCGAGATTTCTGAAATTTCTTCACGGACTGCGGATCATTTTCTTCAGAGCATATCCACTGGCCGGCCCGATAAAGGCATCCAGGCCCTGCGTTTTCTGCTGAAGCGCGGATACCGTCCCACCCGTTTTTCATTAACCATTCGGGATGGAAACCTCTACCCGGTGATGGAGATGTCTCAGCCGTGGTACTGGCCTGTTCGCATTGCTGGTAGCCGCATTGCACTCAGCCGGCTGCCCCTCCGGTCGCTGCTCTATTTCTTTACGCCGGCTGCTGGCTTTTAGACGGATAAAGCCCTTACCGACAAAAAGGGCCCGTTCCTGCAGCGGCCGAAATCCTTGATTTTTAAGGGCCAGTTTATATATTGAAATCAGTCCATTCGAACCCAACCGGTCTGGGGAAAGAGCTGTGAACAGAGAAATCCTGAGAAAAAACCTTACGGAGATCTTTTCCGGTGCGCTACAGGCCGTCTTGCCGGACAAAGCGGTGAAACGGCACCTTTCACTGGAGGGCTCGGTGCTCCGGATTGGTAGCCACGAAGTAGGGCTGGACCATGTCCGCCGGATCCTTGTGGTGGGGTTTGGAAAAGCCTCCGCCGCCATGGCCCGGGAAGTGGAAAACATTCTGGGCGAACGGATCGATGCAGGCGTTGTGGTTACAAAATATGGCCACGGTCTTCCTTTAAAGCGCATCCGCGTAATGGAAGCCGGACATCCGGTTCCGGATGAAAACGGCGTCCGGGCAACCCGGGAAATTTTGGATCTGGTGGATTCTGCCGCCAGGGATGATGTACTTCTCTGCCTTATATCGGGCGGGGGATCTGCCCTGATGGTGCAGCCGCGGGAGGGGTTAACCCTGGCGGACAAGCAGCAGGTAACCCAGCTGATGCTCCGGGGGGGTGTGCCCATTGAGGAGATGAATATTGTGCGCAAACACATGTCGGCTGTGAAAGGAGGGCAGCTGGCCCGGCTGGCCATGCCTGCCCGGGTCTTCTCGTTGATCATCTCCGATGTGATTGGCGATTTGCTGGAATCCATCGCATCCGGCCCTACGGCACCGGACCCTTCTTCCTTTGCCGATGCGGTAGACGTTTTGCAGCGTTATGAGATCTGGAACGAGCTGCCGGAGACAGTGCGCCAGTGGTTTGAAAAAGCAGCTGGCGAACCGAAAGCCGAAACGCCGAAACCCGGAGATCCACTGTTCGACCGGGTGGAAAATCTCATCATTGCCAGCAACCGGAGTGCTTTGCAGGAGGCGGAACAGCTCGCTGCAAAGAAAGGGTTCAACACTCTGGTGCTTTCCAGTTCGGTCAAAGGCGAGGCCCGCGAGATTGCCCACTTTTTCGGGGCGATCGCCCGAGAAATCCGCCAGACAGGTCAGCCTTTGCCGACTCCGGCATGTGTGCTGGCGGGGGGAGAAACCACGGTGACCGTGCGCGGTGATGGGAAAGGTGGGCGGAATACCGAAATGGCGCTAGCTATCCTGGAAGATCTGCAGGGGCTTGGAAAGGCTGCTTTCCTCAGTGCCGGAACCGACGGCACAGACGGGCCTACAGATGCAGCCGGAGCATTCGCATTTCCAGATTCGCTGGAAAGAGGCCGGCAAAAAGGGCTGGAATGGCGGCATTTCCTGCGCAATAACGATTCCTATTCGTATTTTGACCGGCTTGGCGACCTCCTCCGGACCGGGCCAACCGGAACCAATGTAATGGATCTGCAAATTTTACTCGTCCTGTAACCCAATTTACACGCGTAAATGGTGTTGAACACAGAAAAGGATGGATTTTTTTCGCCAAAAACAGGGGGTGCTGGTCCGTAAGGCAAGAGACCTGCTTCGGAAAGTTTTAGAAGGGGGACCTGAAGAAAAAGTCTGGATTGGGGGTTTTGGGAACAAAAGAAAGGAAGAAGTATGGGAGATTTTTATCAGACGGGTGTAATTACCACGCTGCACCGTCTTGGCAAGCCTGCTGTGGACGAAATTGAACGGCAACTGGAAAAGTACGCGGAAATCCGGCCTATCGCCCTGATCCTTCCATCCATCTACGATGAGCTGGAGGGGAAGGCCCTTCCCAAAATTTTGGAAACGTTGAAAAAGATCCGCTACATCCGACGGATTATTGTAACCATGGGAAAGACCAATGCGGAACAATTTGAAAAGGCCAAAAAGTTTTTCCGGCAGCTTCCACAGGAAGTGGTAATTATCTGGAATACAGGGCCGCGAATGGAAGCCCTGTACCGTCTTTTGCACGAGAACGGTTTGCCCGTAGGACCCGATGGCAAAGGCCGCTCCGTCTGGATGGCCTATGGGTATGCTATTGCCGAAGACAAAACCCGTGTGGTGGCGCTGCATGATTGTGACATTCTCACGTACGATAGGGAACTGCTGGCGCGGCTGTGCTACCCCGTAATGAGTCCGACTCTGGATTACGAATACTGCAAGGGATTCTACAGCCGGGTGACTGACCGCATGCATGGGCGAGTTACCCGCCTTTTCGTAACACCGCTGATCCGGGCCCTCAAATCCATCCTCGGTCACTTGCCATTTCTGGAATATCTGGACAGTTTCCGGTATCCGCTGGCGGGCGAATTTTCCATGGCTCTGGACCTGGCCAGGACCCTGCGTATTCCAGGTGACTGGGGGTTGGAAGTGGGTGTTCTGGCTGAGGTGTACCGCAATACCGCCCTCAACCGGATCTGTCAGGTGGAACTGTGCGACACCTATGAGCACAAGCATCAGGAACTTTCGCCCGATGACCCAACGCGCGGTCTAATGAAGATGTCGGTGGATATTGCCAAGTCCATTTTCCGAACGCTGGGGCAGGAGGGAGTGATCCTTTCCGAAGGGCTCTGGCGCACCCTGCAGATCGCCTATCTTCGCACAGGACAGGATACCATCAAACACTATGAGGACGATGCGGCAATCAACAATCTCTACTTTGACCGCCATCAGGAGGGAATGGCCGTGGAGGCCTTTGCCAAAGCCATCATGATTGCGGGAAAGGAGGTGCTGGAAAGTCCGCTGGATGTTCCGCTCATTCCCAACTGGAACCGCGTAGCAGCGGCTATTCCGAATTTCTTTGAGCTTCTGCTGGAAGCTGTGGAAGAAGACAACGCTTGAAC
>MTOL01000268.1 GCA_002011685.1 Deferribacteres bacterium JdFR-76 | reverse complement strand
AATAATCACGCCATCCGCCAGTGTAGCCACGCGCTGCACATCCTGGCAGGACCGGATTCCAAAGCCCACAAAAAGAGGATGGCGGGCAATTTGCCGTGCCCGCTGCAAAAAAGAGACGGTGTCTTCCCCCCGGGCCCGCATTCCCGTAACGCCCGTGTACGAAACACAATATAAAAACGAGCTAGAAAAACGGTCCACTTCCCGTATCCGGGCATCCGGCAAATTGGGCGAAATCAGATGGATAAAGTCCACCTGATTATGAACATTTTCCGCCCATATCCGGGCCTCCTCGGGTGGCAGGTCCGGAAGAATTAAACCATCCACCCCGATGTCTGCACAGCACCTCAGAAAACGTTCCGGACCAAACCGGATCACCGGGTTCAGATAGCCCATCAAAAGCACAGGAAGAGTTACCCGGTGGCGGATTTTTTCTACCGTTTCAAGAATCCTCATGAGCGTCATGCCGTTTTGAATAGCCGTTTGAGAGGCCCTCTGAATGACGGGACCATCGGCAATAGGATCGGAAAATGGGATTCCAATTTCCACCAGATCTGCACCGGCTTCTGCCAGAGTTTCCACAATCTCAGGCGTAGCATCCCGTTCCGGAAAACCGGCGGTCACAAAAATTGAAAGCAGCGGACCATTCCTGCGGGAACGCGCCGATAAGACCTGTGTCAATCGCTGGCTCATGTGCAGGCTCCCTCTGATCCGGTAACGTACCGGGCATATGTGTCCATGTCTTTGTCTCCTCTTCCGCTCAAATTTACGACGACAATCTGGTCTTTTTCTGTGCCGGGAAGCAGCTTGTTCAGATAGGCCAGGGCATGCGCGCTTTCCAGCGCTGGAATAATTCCCTCCAGTTTTGCCAAAAGCAAAGCCGCCTCCAGGGCTTCTTCGTCCGGTACCGCGACATATTCAACGCGGCCGGTTTCTTTCAAAAAACTGTGCTCGGGACCCACGCCCGGGTAGTCCAGGCCCGCAGAAACGGAATGTGCCAGCTGAACCTGGCCATCTGCGTCCTGCAGCAGCAGGGTCCGCATGCCGTGAAATACGCCCTCCTGTCCTTTTGTAAGGGAGGCAGCATGCTTTCCGGTTTGCAGCCCCAGACCTGCGGCTTCGACACCGATCATCCGAACGGTCACATCATTCAGCATAGGATAAAAAAGGCCGATGGCGTTGCTGCCCCCTCCCACACAGGCCACCAGAACATCGGGCAGGCGCCCTTCACACTCCAAAATCTGCTGCCGGGTCTCTTCTCCGATCACTTTCTGGAACTCTCGGACAATCATTGGAAAAGGATGAGGCCCTACGACAGAGCCGATAATATAATGTGTATCTTTCACATTCGTCAGCCAGTCTCGGATGGCCTCGCTGGTAGCATCCTTCAGCGTAGCCGTACCTGAACGGACAGGCCGAACCTCAGCGCCGAGCATCTGCATTCGCCGCACGTTCAGAAACTGCCGCCGCATATCTTCAGCGCCCATATAAATGCAGCATTCTAAACCTGCTCGAGCGGCTACCGAAGCTGTGGCAACTCCGTGTTGGCCTGCTCCCGTTTCAGCAATAATCCGCCGCTTCCCCATAAATTTTGCCAGAAGAATCTGTCCCAGGGTATTGTTGATTTTGTGCGCACCCGTGTGGTTCAGGTCCTCCCGCTTCAGGTAGACCTTGGCGCTCCCAAAATACTCCGTAAGCCGGCGGGCGAAATAAAGAGGTGTTGGTCGGCCGGCGTATGTGTGCAATTCACGCCGAAACTCCTCCTGCATCGTCCGGTCGGCCCGGAATTGGAAGAAAGCGGCCTCCAGTTCCAAAAGAGCCGGCCGCAATATTTCGGGAACATACTGCCCCCCGAACCGGCCAAAAAACCCCCGCGAATCCGGATAGCTGTACGGATCCTTCGTCATTGGCCCTCCATAATCAGTTTTTCGAGATTATAACGTACAACCTCACCCACGAATGCCCGGACACGCAAAGGGTCTTTCCGTCCCGGCGAACTTTCCACACCGCTGGCAACGTCCACTACTGCAGGACGAACCGCCTCCAGTGCCCGGCGAACATTTTCGGGCCGCAGTCCCCCCGCCAGGATCAAACGTCGGCGGCAAAGGTTATTGGGAATTCGTTCCCAGCAGAACACCTTTCCAGTGCCTCCCAGTAGTCGGGCATCATGGGAATCCAGCAACAGCCAGTCCCGCNATCGCGGCGGGTGCAGATCCACCGCGTCAGCTCCAAGCCGTATGGGCCAGAACACTGGGACCGGCAGATATTTTGCCCAACTGCTGCGGGGAACACCGTAGAGCTGCACGGCAGAGAGGTGCAGTCTGCAAATGGCGCGAAATACCGCCGCCGGATGCGGGTTTACAAACAGCCCTACCAGCCGTACCGTCCCAGAAACTTCTCTGGCAATTTTCAACGCAGCCTGCCAGGGTACAAAACGCGGACTTTCCGGATAAAAATTGAGGCCCAGATAGTCAGCTCCGGCATCGGCACACAAGTACGCGTCTTCCAGGCTTCTTATACCGCAAATCTTAACCTGTGTCCACACGTTCAACCTCTCTCTTCATAGCCCGAAGCAAAGCGGCGGGATCTGGCGCACGCATCAGCGCCTCGCCAACAAGCACACCGTCAAACCCCTGCCGCTTCACGAAAACGCAGTCCGCAGGAGAAAAAATTCCGCTCTCGCTGATCACCGGAATCCCCGATGGCACGTACGGCCGGATAGCCGTCGAACGGGACAGGTTCACCTCAAACGTGTGCAGGTCTCGATTGTTGATCCCCAACAAAAAATCGCCGTCCGCCGGCAGCCTGTCCAGCTCCCCAGCATCAAAAATTTCAAACAGGACATCCAGTCCGTATTCCCGGGCAACCTGTAAAAGTTCCCGTGCCTGCCCCCGGTCAAGAATTCTTAAAATTAGCAGGACAGCATCGGCGCCCAGGGCGGCACTTTCCACAATCTGGAACGGATCGAAAAGGAAATCTTTTCGAAGAACCGGTACAGAAACGATTCTGCACACCTGCCGGAGATCATCAGGAGAACCGGAGAAAAAGTGGGATTCTGTGAGCACGGAAATTCCGCCAGCTCCCCCACGAACATACGCTTGTGCCTGTTCCAGCGGATGTTTCCCTGCTGCGATCTGTCCTCTGGAAGGCGATGACCGTTTGAATTCGCAGAGAAACAAAAAGCCCTCTCTGTGCAGTCGTTGGCGCAGTGAATGCCGCTGCGTTCTCCGCCGGGCCTGTTCCTCCAGAACTCTGAACGGCACGGACCGCTTCAGCCGAGCCACTTCTTCCTTCTTCCGCTCCATGATTTGTTCAAGAAA
>MTOL01000255.1 GCA_002011685.1 Deferribacteres bacterium JdFR-76 | reverse complement strand
AAAAAATGTGGAAAAAGTTGAATCCTCTGTGAAAACATACCCGCCACTGCCGTCTACCAGACAGCCCGCCAATGTGATCCTGGAGTCTTTGGCGGCTCCCAATTCTCCAATGATATTGTTTTTCAGTTCCACGTATTTTGCGCCCCATGGGTAGACATTCCAGGTTTCCAGCTTTGTACGCACCAACCGGAACCGGCGGTCGGAAATGGGAGCCAGAAAGTCTTCATAATACTGGCCATTGACCAGACCGGAAATTTCCAGTGTATCCCCGGATAAAATCTGAATGCCGGCGGCGCGCAGGTAGGAATCTGTGACCGTTACATCGGACCCTTCCTGCAGGATAACGCCCCAGTAAACACTGGAGGTGGAATCCAGCTGAAACGTGTAGCCGATTCCCTGCACGTCCGGTTGTTCTGCAGAAAGGGAATAATGGAAAATATCCTGGCCTCTGGGAAAAGAGAGCACTGCTTTGCTGGAATCTCCAAACACAAACCAGAAAATATGGGAATGGGAGCGGAAAACTTCCACCCTGACACTATCAAAAAGGATCCACTCCAGAGGGTTGGAGCGCTCAATGCGAACATAGGCCCGGTTGAACAGGGCTGCTGTTATCCCATCATCAAAATGTGTATCACGAATCGTCACCCGCGTTTGCCCTGTAAAAGAGGCATTCCAGTTGCGGCCGTTAACAGAAACTCGCGCTCCATCAAACAGAACCGTGGCCTGATCCAGGGCCACAATGGCATGCTGATAGATGTATTGAGACAATATTTGAAGGTGACTATTCCGGACCACCAGCGATCCGTTGTGCAAAATGATGATATTCCCGCGCAAACGGAAATCGGCCGAATCCAGCACCAGACGCCCGTTATTCACAATGATGATGTTGCCATCATGAGAATAGGATCCATGGATGGACTTCACCTCGTTGGGATCGCTCCACCCAATCACGAAATCGGAAGATGGACTCCAGGGTTGAAATCTGTATGCGAGATAATCTCTTCTGGGATAGACACCGGAGAAAGGAAAAAAAACATCTGGGCGGTTCAATTGTCCGTAAACGGCCGTCGTTTCCGGAAATGCGATTTTTGGCAGCTGACGCAGAACAGTCTGAAGCCTGGAGAAGCGGTTCCAAAAACCATCTGGCAGGGAATGATCTTCAGCATTGGCCGGGAATACGCTAAGGAAGAAAAGGATGAACAGTAACGCTCCGCGGTTTCTCCATTTCGCCCACATCTTCGATCCTTTCGCGATCATTCTGCGGGAATGGACGGGCCATTGCTTGTGGCACATCGGAGGCCCTTAACTTTCCTTTTGAAGCAATGTAGGAAAAAATTTGCATTTTCTCTCCTCTTTTTTGTGTCAAACGGATATTTTAACCCGGAATGGCTGAGGTAGAATGCGGAACGATAGCGGGGCCCTTTTTAAGTGGAACAAATTTCTGTACTCCCACCGGGAGCCATTTTTCTAAGCCATGAATCCCTTCCGGCTGGTTATCCTTTTGGCCTTGCTTTTTTATTGCTGACTATCCCTGTTTTTCGTCGCAATCCCCTCTAAATCGGGGCTTCATTTTCACAGCCGCAGACCACGGTAGAGGAAATGGCAGATGAAAGTCGCAATCCCCTCTAAATCGGGGCTTCATTTTCACTTTATCCCGGTTTGCATCGCCGTTGACAGAGGCGGAAATTCAGTCGCAATCCCCTCTAAATCGGGGCTTCATTTTCACGAGAGGTGGTCGCTCATCCGCTAAAGTATCGTACGTATTGCTGGTCGCAATCCCCTCTAAATCGGGGCTTCATTTTCACTTACGATGAGAGGTGTGACAGAGTTTACGAAAAATATGTCGCAATCCCCTCTAAATCGGGGCTTCATTTTCACTATCATCCGTGAATTGGTCAGGTTAGGCGCCCGGGTCAGTTCGCAATCCCCTCTAAATCGGGGCTTCATTTTCACCTTCTTGACCGGTACGCCAATTATGAACCGGCCTATTGAACTGTCGCAATCCCCTCTAAATCGGGGCTTCATTTTCACGGAGCATGGGCTTATCGTTCGCCAGTTGGCCGACCGGGCAAGTCGCAATCCCCTCTAAATCGGGGCTTCATTTTCACTGGTTTGAAGAGGCCACCGGCTACCGCGTTCTGAACGATTGTCGCAATCCCCTCTAAATCGGGGCTTCATTTTCACAGACTTTGCTCAACGATCAAAGCATAAATCTAAACTGGAGGCAGTCGCAATCCCCTCTAAATCGGGGCTTCATTTTCACGCAAAATGAGACTGGAATTAGAGAAAATCGTCGAAGAAATGTCGCAATCCCCTCTAAATCGGGGCTTCATTTTCACCCTGAGGAGGTTTGATAGAAAAAAAGAAAATGAAATAAAAGGAGTCGCAATCCCCTCTAAATCGGGGCTTCATTTTCACTGGGATCAGCGGGAGATTTCAGAGCTGATCCCGGTGCTGAGTCGCAATCCCCTCTAAATCGGGGCTTCATTTTCACGTTCAACCAGAGGAGGAAGACTTCCATTTTTATAGCGACGGGAGAGTCGCAATCCCCTCTAAATCGGGGCTTCATTTTCACCGGGTGGGGCCTCAAGACCCAAATAGGCTTATACTATCATGCGTCGCAATCCCCTCTAAATCGGGGCTTCATTTTCACTGGGAGTCCGGCCTTTATGTATCTTTTGGGCCGGCATCTGTCGCAATCCCCTCTAAATCGGGGCTTCATTTTCACGAAGTCGCCAGGTTTACCACCCTACAGGCGGCTTACCGTGCGTCGCAATCCCCTCTAAATCGGGGCTTCATTTTCACCTAACGACGGAGGTGAAACATCATGTCCATCATTCACGAGTCGCAATCCCCTCTAAATCGGGGCTTCATTTTCACATTTGCTCAAAAGAACAAGGCTCTCGAGGACAAAATTAGAAAGGTCGCAATCCCCTCTAAATCGGGGCTTCATTTTCACTGTGAACTGTACTGCTCATAAACTCCTTCCGCAGCAGGTAAAAGGTCGCAATCCCCTCTAAATCGGGGCTTCATTTTCACACAAACTCTATCGTCCTCTCCGCAGACTTCAATAAACAACTTGTCGCAATCCCCTCTAAATCGGGGCTTCATTTTCACGGAGTTGGGGGTCGACGAGTTTATTGAGCTCCCGGACAAGCTCGTCGCAATCCCCTCTAAATCGGGGCTTCATTTTCACTAAATCCGTGCCACCCTGCTGGGGAAACCTGGTAGGGTGGCAGGTCGCAATCCCCTCTAAATCGGGGCTTCATTTTCACATAAATCCTAACGCCACCCTGCTGGGGAAGCCCGGTAGGGTGGCAGTCGC
>MTOL01000110.1 GCA_002011685.1 Deferribacteres bacterium JdFR-76 | reverse complement strand
CCAATCAGGGTACCGATCATCCCGAAGGCTGGCGAATAGGCTCCCATTGATTTGAAGATGCTCTGGCCCAGCTCGTGCCGCTCTTGCAGATAAGCGATCTGTGTTCCCAGAATGGTGCGCATCAGCTCCGGTTCCGTTCCGTCTACAGCCAGCTGGAGCCCCTGCTTTAAGAATTCATCCTCCACATTCTGCATTTCGTTTTCCAGCGCCAGAATCCCCTCTCTCCGGGCCAGCTCGGCAAATTTTACCAGGCTTTGAATGGTATCTGAAGGCTCCGGCGATTTATGCAAAAACGCATTCTTCACCACGCCCATCACACTTAAAACATCTTTCAGCGGATAGTTAATCAGAGTAGCAGCGATAGTGCCACCCAGAACAATCAAAATGGAGGCGATATCAATGAAAAGCCCAAGACTTCCCTTGGACGCAATACTTACAACGATGAGACCCATCCCGGAGAGGATCCCAACGATGGTTGCAATATCCATAAATCACAACCCGCTCAGTTCGTATACTCTTCCCACTCCGTCCCAAGAATTCCGCTATTATATATTCGTCGTTTGTAGGCAATTACTCGAGAGATTATTTCATCCACACTTTCTTTCACAATGATCTTCTTATCGGTGCTCAGGGTGATGATGGTGTCGGGTGTTTCCTCCACCAGTTCGATGAGGTCGGCATTGATAACAATTTCCCGATCATTTAGCAGTGTTACGCGGATCATATTAAATGTACAGGGCGGTTCCTGGCAGGAACCGCCCTGCCCTCCCTGCTATTACCGTTTGATATTCACCAGTTCGTTTAGCAAGTCATCGCTTGTGGTAATCACCCTGGCGTTAGCCTGAAATCCGCGCTGTGCCAGAATCATGTCAGTAAATTCCTGTGCCAGATTTACATTGGACATTTCCAGTGTGCCAGGGATGATTTCCGACTGAATGGTCTCTCCGGCAATCACGTAGATGGGCAAGCCGGAATTGGCAGAAACAGAATACATGTTGTTCCCTTCGCGGTACAACCCGTTAGGATTCGTGAATTTGGCCAGCACGATCTGAGCCAGCGTTTTGTTCACCCCGTTCGAAAAAATTCCGGTAATTTTGCCGGTCTGGTCGATGTTGATGTTCACCAGATCACCGTTGGTGTAACCGTCCTGGGAGTTGGCTACTGTAGTGCTGCTGGAGGAGAACTGGGTGATACCGGCAAAGCTATTCGGTTCGCCCACTTCAAACTGAATGCGGACCGTATCGGCACCGGTTCCAGGATCAAACTCCAGTGCCGTTACGCCATTTTCGTACGTAAAGGTGTTCAGCGAACCGTCGGCATTAAAGGTGATGATACCGCGATTTCCGGCAGCAATTACCTCATTGCCGGAAAGGCTAACCTCCCACTCCCACTGATTTTTGATACTGGTTTTCTTGAACGTCATGGTGAGGATGTGCGCCTCACCCAGAGCATCGTACACCGTAATGCTGGTAGAATGGGTTACGTCTTTGGCTTTCTGAATTTCGTTGAAAGTCATCACCGTGTTAAACGAGTTATTGGCCGTTTCGCGAATGGCCACGTTGGTAATGGCATTTTCCTCACCCGGATCCCCGAAGATCTTCAGAGAGCCATCCTCATCGATGATTACGCCGTTCTCATTCTGGATTTTCAGCGTGTTGCGAATGGCTTCTGCCAGATCTTTCAAAGTGGTGCTCGCCGTAACGTCAAACGTTCCGGTTACAGTCTCGCCGCCGACGCTGGCGCTGATATTGATGGTATCACCAGGTACCAGTCCCAGGGAGATCCCCTGCGCATTGCGCAGTTTGGTTAGCTCCTCGTTTTCTGTGGCATAATGGGAGAATTGATCGGTGCGCGTTGTGATTCCCTGGGAACTATCGATGGTGCCGTTCGCTGCGCTGAGTGCCGCCTGGAGCGTGGGATTGTCGCTCTTGATAGTCACCTCGTGGGCCGATCCGGTCATATCCTCAAAGATGATGGCACCGTTGCTGTCGAACGTGGCCTTCATCGAACCGTTGAAGTCATTGTTGATTTCGGCAATCAGGTCATCCAGGGAATGGAAATCCGCGTTGCCCACGCCGGTGTCCTTTTCAACATACGTGTACACTTTTGTGGTGGTGCCATCGCTGACCGTCACCGTGGAGAGCCCCGGTTTCAGGCCACGGATGGTAGAATTGGCGTTTCCGCGGGCAAACAGACCGTTGACATCAGAACCATCGCCTGCTTCTTCAACGGCCAGCATCACACCGGAATCCAGGATGGTTCCGACCGGGCTTTCGCCTGCATTCAGGTTCCCCACAAAGGAGACTTTGGTGGTAGCCCGGGCCGCTACACGCTGGCCGAAGGGCAGGACGATATCCTGCAGTACCGTACCCGAATCGATCTCGCCTGCTTCGTTGGCCATTTTGCCCTGTACCACAAATCCGTTAATCGGGTTCACCAGCCGGCCTTCTGAATCGAAACGGAACGACCCGGCGCGCGTAAAATACTGCTTTTGTCCATCGCTAAGAATAAAGAACCCGTCGCCGTTGATGGCCAGATCGGTCTGGATNTTGGTGGTTTCAAGGCTCCCCTGATTGAAAACGGAATCGATGAATCCGATGGTCATACCAAGACCAATCTGGCTTGGATTGATACCGCCGAGATTGGTAGATGGCCGCGTGGCGCCACGCAGCGTCAGGGCCAGCGCTTCGGCAAACGATACGCGACCGGCTTTAAAACCAACGGTGTTGATGTTGGCAATGTTGTTGCCGATCACGTCCATTTTAACCTGATGGTTCTTCATGCCAGAAACGCCGGAAAACAATGCACGCATCATGGCTACTGCCCTCCTTTCTTTGGTTCAAGCTGCTTCTGTCGTTCCGCAGCTTCGGGCATCTCCGGCGTTCCGCCCCCGCGCCGTTTCCGGCGGGCACCGCCCGGAGGCCTGCCCGTTTTTCATACATCCGTCACTATTAACGCCGAATCGATATTGGTAAAGATCCCCTTCTCCTGCAACTGGCTCTGATCCATCGCCGTAATCACCGTGCGATTTTTAATATTTACAATGAAAGCCAGCCGGTTCATCAGGATCAGGGAATCTCTGGCTCCTTTGGATGCCGCCGTATCCACGGCCTCCTGGAGCTTCCGTTCCTGTTCAGGCGTCAGGTGAATATTCCGCGATTCGAGCCGCTTTGCCGCATGGGCCGAAAACCGCAGCGCCTGGGTATGAAGGGCCCGCTCCAGATGCTTCTGGAACGCGGCGTCCTCTCCCCTGGACACTGCCTTTCCCGGCTGAGGCCCAGAAGGCCGAACCGCGTGAGGAGAAATGATCATGTCTGGCCTTTTAACAGG
>MTOL01000416.1 GCA_002011685.1 Deferribacteres bacterium JdFR-76 | reverse complement strand
CGTAAAACCCACAAATGTCCTCAGTCCAAAACGGCTTCCCAGCTCTTTGATGCCCCAGACAAACAGGGGCACATTGAGGAGCCACATCAATAGGCCCACCGGGATGCGGTTGCCGGAAAGGTAATGAACGGCCATGGACAGGCCGGTTACGCCGCCGGGCACCACGCGGGCATCAATCAGGAACACACCGATCCCGGCCCCCATCAGGAAGGAACCGAATAGAATGAAAAAGTAATCCCGCAGGGTGACCCACGGGATCCGGATCCGTAACCGGATACGCTTCATCGGCTTTTTTCCCTTTCTTCGGTTGCCAATGGTTACAGTGGCAAAAATAAAAGCGGAAAGGCCCTTTTGCAAACAAAGCTTGGGCGCAGATTCTGTCACCCTTTGGCGCTCTTTCTGGACATGGAGGACATTCTGGCGCAACCGGGAAGAGGGAAGCTGTGGAGCGGAGGAAAAAGAAAGAAATTTTTTTAACGGTTAAACAAATTCCAATTTGCCGTTGAATTGGGCAGGTTTTTGTGATACTTTTTGGCAAAATTTACAGGCCTTTGGAGGTGAATGCATGTGGGAATCCGGCCTGCTGATAATGGGAGTGTCATATCTATCGGGTTCGTTCCCTACGGCCTATTTGCTGGTGAAAGCGGTTCGGGGGATTGATATCCGGCAGGCCGGCAGCGGCAATGTTGGGGCACTCAATACCATCCGTACGGTCCAGTCCTGGAAGTACGGGCTTCTGGTTCTCCTTATTGATGCGTTGAAAGGGGCCGTTCCGGTGTGGCTGGTATGGCGCTTCTTTCCCGGGCGGCCGGAGCTCCTGGGACTGGCGGCCCTGGCTGCGGTTGTGGGACACGCATTTCCTCTGTGGCTGCGGTTTCGGGGTGGACGGGGACTGGCGACAGCAGCCGGTGGGCTGGTGGTCGCTGCCCCGGTCCTCGTGATTTTCTGGATGGGTGTGTGGGGTCTTGCTTACGCGATCCTCCGGAAGGTGATTCTCGCCAGTATGATCGGTTTTGGGGCGCTGCTGCCTTTTCTGTGGTTCCTGCATAAAGGAGGCAGGTTGCCGGCCGAGATGATTCCTTTTCTCGTCATTCTGGATCTCCTGTTAATGGTCAGGCACCTTCCTCGATTGATGGATTATCTGAAACAGAAAAATGTACAGTGGATGACGTAAATCGGCACCTAAGGTAAAAGGAGGAAAGGAATATGAGACTTGCTGAACGTATGTACCGGCTCGGGACGGAAACAGCCTTTGAAGTTCTGGCAAAAGCCAAACAGCTGGAGGCCCAGGGCAGGGAAGTGATCCATCTGGAGATCGGTGAACCGGATTTTGATACGCCGAAGCACATCTCTGAAGCGGCGGTCAAGGCGCTGTGGGAAGGGCACACCCATTATGGCCCTGCGCCTGGAATTCCAGAATTGCGGAAGGCCATCGCCGAATCGGTGGGGAAATCCCGCGGTATTGAGGTGAAGCCGGAACAGGTGGTGGTAACCCCGGGAGCCAAGCCCATTATGTTTTTTGCCATTCTGGCCCTGGTAGACGAAGGCGACGAAGTGATCTATCCCAATCCGGGGTTTCCCATTTACGAATCGGTGATCCAGTTTGTTGGCGCCAAGCCGATTCCCATCCCGCTGCTCGAGGAAAAAGAGTTCAATTTTGATCTGAAGGATCTGGAACGGCTGATCACGCCGAAAACGAAGATGATCATTCTCAACAGTCCCCAGAACCCCACCGGCGGGGTGTTGACCCGTGAGACCATTGAGGGAATTGTGGAGCTGGTAAAAGACCGTGATATTATGATCCTTTCCGATGAAGTGTATGAGTTCATCCTTTATGAAGGCGAACACATTTCGGTGGCATCCTATCCGGGAATGCAGGAAAAAACGATCATCCTGCACGGGTTTTCCAAGACCTACGCGATGACTGGATGGCGGCTTGGGTTTGGTGTGATGCCGGAATGGCTGGCTGAAAAGGTTACCCAGCTGCAGATCAACAGCAATTCCTGCCCCAATAGCTTTATTCAGTACGGCGGCATTGCGGCCCTGCAGGGGCCTCAGGATGACGCCGAAGCCATGGTGGCAGAGTTCAAGCGGCGGCGCGATGTGATTGTGGATGGGCTGAATGCTATCGAGGGGATCCGTTGCCTCAAGCCCCACGGCGCTTTCTATGTGTTTCCCAATGTGAAAGAGCTGGTGGAACGGACCGGAAAATCCACCAAGGAACTGGCCAATTTCTTCCTGGAGGATGCCGGTGTGGCGGTCCTGTCGGGTACCGCCTTTGGTGAATATGGAGAAGGCTACTTGCGGCTTTCCTATGCCAATTCGGTGGAGAACATCCAGAAGGCCCTGGACCGCATGCAGTCCAGCCTGAAGAAATTGCTCTGATTTTCCGGATATGGGGAGGGGGGCTCCTACCCCCTTCTCCCGATGTCCATGGGCAGTTGCCGGTTGTGAGGAAGGAAGCACTGAATTCAGAAAGCCACCGTTTGCCGCAGAACATAGCGGAGAAAGGAGTAGGGAAATGGCCAAAAAAACATCCCTGTATGATGAGCACGTCCGCCTCGGAGCCAAAATTGTGGAATTTGCCGGGTATTTGATGCCGATTCAGTACACCAGCATCNTGCAGGAGCACCGGAGNGTCCGCACCGCTGCAGGGATGTTCGATGTATCGCATATGGGNGAGTTTATTTTCCGCGGACCCGAGGCGGAAAAGTTCCTGCAATATATGACGATCAACGATGTGAGCCGGNTGGCTGTAGGCCAGGCTCAGTACTCCGCTATGTGCTATGACCACGGCGGCATCGTGGACGATTTGCTGGTCTACCGTTATGCGGACCATTATATGATGGTGGTTAACGCGGCGAATATCGAAAAGGACTGGAACTGGCTGGTGGAACACAAGTTTGAGGGGGTGGAACTGGCCAACATCAGCGACGATGTAACCCTGATTGCGGTTCAGGGACCCCGTTCTCTGGAAATCTTGCAGCCGCTAACGCCGGTGGATCTTTCACAGATCCGGTTCTACCATTTTGTGGAAGGAGAGCTGGCCGGATTCCACATGACCATTTCCAGGACGGGCTATACCGGTGAACTTGGGTTTGAGCTGTATATGAGCAACGAAGCGGGTCCCACCGTCTGGCGGAAACTGCTGGAAGCCGGGGAACCGTACGGCCTGGTACCGGTGGGGTTGGGAGCCAGGGATACCCTGCGCCTGGAAATGAAATACTGCCTGTACGGCAACGATATCGACGAGACCACCAACCCTCTGGAGGCGGGGCTCGGATGGATTACCAAACTAAAAAAGGGTGATTTTATCGGCCGTGAGGCCCTGATCAGGGC
>MTOL01000349.1 GCA_002011685.1 Deferribacteres bacterium JdFR-76 | reverse complement strand
GATATTGAGACGTTCATCTCCGATATTGTGGCCGTGGAGGCCCGGGCTGCAATTGAACCACAGCAATTTTCGGGCAAGGATTCGGTCGCCCTGGGAGATTCCATTCTGATTACAGAAGCAGTTATCGCCAGCGGCATCTTCCGTTTTGATTTCAACAACCAGATTCCACTGGACCTCAATCTCAACCTAGTGTTGGATGATTTTCTGGATCCAGCGGGCTTGCCCGTGCAGCTGCAGATTCCTCTCCGTTCCGGTGAAACCACCACCCGCCTGTTCAACCTGCAGGGGTACCGCTTCCGACCAACCGTTCAGAACGGTCAGATGACCATGCGATACAACTGGACTGTGGATGTTCTTGGGTCCAACGGAGAAATCATTACCCTTTCCAGCCAGGATGCGGTGGGGCTGGATATCCAGGTTTCGGATCTCACATTTTCGGAGATCCGCGGGGTCCTGAACGGCGTGCACGTTCCCATCGATACCGTTGTGCAGGATATCGATATTCCCGAAGATTTGGACAGCCTGCGTTTTGAGGCCGGACGGCTGGAAATTATTATCCATAATGGAATCGGCTTTCCAATTCAGCCCGAACTGCATGTGCTAGGCGTAAACGAACAGAAAGGCCTCCAGGTGGAGATGGTGGTGCAGGAGCAGATTCGCCCTGCATCCAATTATCCTTCGATTTCCAAAATCATCCTGGATGAGCAAAATAGCAATCTTATCGAGCTGCTCAACATCATGCCCACCAAGATTTATGTTTGGGGCCAGGCTGTAGTGGGCGATGGAACTTCAGAATCGGTCATTCGATCCACAGATTATATGGATGCAAAGGTCCGCATTCTTGCGCCTGTCGCGTTGCAGTTTCCTTCGCAGACCATCGAGACGGACGTGGATACCCTGGACATAGATGCAGGTGTACGCTCGGAACTGGAATCCAACGTTTTGGAGGGGCGCTTTTTTGCACGCCTGAGAAATCACCTGCCGTTTGGTGTTGAGGTCACGTTCTACTTTAGCAGCCAGGACACCAATGTCTTCGCCAATCCGGAGCTGACCATCGGGCCTGTTCGGCTGGATCCGGGCGAAGTTTCTGCTGAAGGAAAAGTTCTGCAGGAAAAGGTGAGCGACATTAATGTTCAGCTTTCCCAGGAAGAGATCCGGTTTTTTACCCATCCAACCGTTCTTGCCGGGATAAAGATCCACATTCCAGGAAGCGGCCAGATCGTGCGCGTCTATGAGACGGATTATATTCATGTGAAAGCGGCCTGTGAGTTTATGTACCATGTTGATCCCGAAAATCAATCGAACTGAGGTGGAGAAATGATGCGGAAAGCATGCCTTTTGACTGTCGCTGCAATTCTGGCGGTTGGTCAGCCAGGGGCGGCACAGACGTTCTCCAACGCCCGCGCAGTTGGATTAGCTGGAGCCTATACGGCTCTGGCCCGGGGTGTGTGGGCTCCAAAATGGAATCCGGCTAATCTTGGGCTGCGGGGAAATCCGCGGTTTGGCCTGAATCTGGTTGGCGCCGGGATGCTTCTCGGGAATAGCAGCTTTTCGAAATCCACATACGATCAGTATAATGGCAAATACCTTTCGCCGGAAGATATTCAGAATCTCATCGATGCCGTTCCAGAAGGGGATGGACTTCACATTTATGTGGACACNGACATTCAGGCTCTGGCCTTCTCTNTGGGCCGGNTTGCCCTATCCGTAGATATGGTTGCCGCATCGGATGTCAAAATTGCCCGCGACTATCTCCGCATTGCCCTGGAAGGAATTGGTTTTGACCAGAGTTACAATATTGGCGACAATGCAGGCGAAGCCATCGCTTATTCTTCGGTGAAACTCTCCATGGCTTTCCCGCTTCCTCTGCCAGGCCGTACGCGTTTGGGCCTGAACCTGAAGTATCTGATTGGCCTGGGAGTGGCTCAGATTGTAGAATCGTACGGCGAATTTTACAACGGCTGGGAAAGTTACGGGGAGGGACGTGTTCGGGCACGGTACGCACAGGGAGGTGCGGGCTTCGCCTACGATCTTGGACTTGCGGCCCAGGCTGGCAGATGGTACCTCTCCGCCGCCTGGCTAAATCTGGGAGCGAGAATTCGCTGGAGTGTTGAACCACAGGAGTATGAAGTCTCTTTCCACACCGTGAAACCGTTTACGGTGGAGAATTCAGCAGATGAAGATTCGCTCATTGCCAGCGAGGAATATTCCCGGAATATCGATGCTTTTACGACAGCAATTCCCGGCGTGATGCGTTTGGGCATTGCACGTACGTGGGGCGCATTTGTCTTTTCGGTAGATTACCACCAGGGTTTTTCCCAGCGTGCAGGGGTGAGCACTCGGCCCTATTTCGCATTGGGATGTGAGTGGAACGGATTGCGGGTGCTGCCATTGCGAGTGGGTGTGGGCTTTGGCGGACGACACGGAAGCCTCCTGGCTATGGGATTTGGCATCCGCCTCGGATTTTTCCACCTAGATTATGGGGTTAGTTTTCCGGGCGCCCTCACTCCTGCAAAAGCCAAAGCGGTGTCCATGGCTCTGGCCACGTATCTGCATTTTTAGGCGACGCCAATTCAGTTTGGCTTCCTCCCTCCCAACGAAAGGTCTGTCTTCGGACAGGCCTTTTTCTTTTTTGATCCCGGCCAGCTCGGTTGGGCAAAAGACCGGAACCCTACCGAATTTTTTGGAGCAGAAGGCTCAAAAAAGAAAAAGAATAAGAGGGCCAGGATTTTTTGACCAGGAATCCGATGTCTCATTCACTGCAGCAAAAATTGAAAAAATTTTGGCATGTAGCTACTATTTTCGTTGTCATACGACATGTGTCATAATATATTCTGCTGTGTCGTGCAACCAAAAAAGAAAAACAATCGTCCTTTTTTATGAGCACAGGGGTAAAAAAGAGCTGGCGGGACCGGGTAACTGTTCAATGAAATAGAAGGGAGATGCCAATGAAGTGGTTCCAGGATGAAATCCAGGTTGGGTGTATTTGCTGCTTTCGAAAGTGCATTTCTTTCTGGATGATGTTGTTTTCAATGCTCTGGGTGATTGGGGAGACGTTGCCTTTGCAGGCTCAGGAACCGTCGGAAACCGCGGAGCGGATGAAAAAGGCTCCGCGTGTTTTTATCGACTGTGATGTTTGCGATCTGGATTTTATCCGGACCGAGATCCCGTTTGTAAACTATGTCCGGGATCCTGTGGATGCGCAGGTCCATGTTTTGGTTACTTGGCAACTTACTGGGAGTGGGGGCAAAGAGTATACGCTCACTTTTCTTGGCAAGAAAGATTTCGCCGGGAAGAATGATACATTGCGCTATGTGGTGAGCAATACGGCCACGTCGGATGAA
>MTOL01000175.1 GCA_002011685.1 Deferribacteres bacterium JdFR-76 | reverse complement strand
TGTGCGCGGGAACTGGCAGTAGCCGGATGGCCCGTGGAGGTGTATGAGCAGCAGACCGGCGTGCAAAGTGTTCCCTGCCGGACCCTGATTGTTACGCCGGAGTTTCAGAAATGGTGGCCGCTTCCCGAGGAAGTGGAAGTAAAGAATGTGATCTCCGCCTTCCGGGTACGTGCCGGGGTTTACCATATAGACGTTCCCATTGCCGAACCGGATCTCATCGTAGACCGCCGGGACCTTATTGCGGCCCTGTACCGTGAAGCCCAGAAGGCCGGCGCCCAGATTCATTCTGGCGTCCAGCTCATTTCTGCCGCTCCGGGTCCGGATGGCATCGATCTGCTTTTTCTGAACCGGAAAACGGGGAATTTTTTCAAGCGGACCTCCCGGATCCTCATCGCCGCGGACGGGGCGCGCAGTACCGTGGCCCAGTGCCTGAACTGCAACGGCAAGATGAACGTCCCTATCCTCCAGGCCCGCATCCGTTCCCGCAAACCCATCGACCGGCGGGTGGTGGATACCTGGTTTATCCCGGAACGGACCCCCTATTTTTACTGGCAGATCCCCGATTCGGAATATACTGCGGCCGCAGGGTTCGTGGCACGGGACACCCGTTCCGCCAGACGAGAATTCCTCCGCTTTCTGGACGAGCTGGGCTACGAAACCGAGCGGGTGGAGGCCGCCCTGGTTCCCCTCTATGAGCCGGGCGAAAAACCGTACCGCAGGTTCGGCAAAGGAACGGTTTATCTTGTGGGTGACTCTGCCGGCCACGTAAAAGTAACCACCGTGGGCGGTACGGTTACCGGGCTGGCCGGTGCAGCGGCCGCCGTGCGGTCCATTGTGAACGGCACCGACTACTGGGATGAACTAAAGGATCTCCGCCGCGAGCTGAATGTCCATTACTGGATCCGCAAAGTAATGGACCAGTTCAGCACCGAAGACTATGTCCACCTTATTCGCTGTCTGAACCGGAGGGTTCTGGACGTGCTGCATGAAACCAACCGCGACCGTTTTGCAGGTGTCTTTTTCAAAGTCCTGGCGGCTCAGCCGCGTCTCATCGCTCTGGGAGCAAAAGCCCTCCTCAAAGCTGCCTGGAAGGAATTTCGTACGGCATAGATCGCCCCGATAGGTTCTCCCCTTTGACCCGCCGCTTGTTGAAAGGCTGCTTTTTCCTTCTTTTTTTTGTCTGGTCCCCCTGCCTCTTCGCTCAGACCCTTCCTTTTGATCACTGGATCAACCGTTACTGGGAATTGCTGGCCCCTGGCCTTCCGGGGGTATCTTCCATGCACATGGCCTGGCCTCCCGGTCGCATGGAGCTGGCCCGCCTTCTTGCCGGTGAGGCGCTCCCTGATCAACCCCGTCCCGTTCCGTGGATCGAAAATCTGTTTCGGGCAGAGCTGCACCGCGAAATCCGTTCCCTGCAGAAAAGAGACCGCGTTCCCCAGTGGGACCGCTGGCGATTCGGCGTAACGGGATGGACGGGCGAACGGCCGGTCACGGTTTTCCGGAGACCTTCCCTGTGGATCTTCGGAGAAGGAACCATTCATTTCAGCCGGAATCTGCGCGCCTATGGAAGGGTGCGGGCTTCCCATGATTCTCTGGCCATCCCCGCCCATACCGGCATTCCCAAGAAGGTCAGGCGCCTGGGATTGAACACGGCAGAAGCCGATTATGCCTTTCTTGAATACCGGAACCGCTGGCTAACCGCCCGGTTTGGCCGGTACAAAGAATCCTGGGGGCCCGGCGGTATCCGCAGTCCGTGGCTCAGCGCCCTGGGACCGGCGCAGGATGGCCTCTGGGTGGCTTTGCGGTACCACGGTTTCACCCTCCGTTTTTTCTCTTCTTATCTCGAAACCGTTACCGATTCGACCGGAGCGGAGGATGTCCACCGCTATCTGGCAGGCCATTTTGTAACGTTCAGCGACGGCAGGCGCTTCAGCGTCGGAGCAGGGGAGATCATGCTGTATTCGGGGCCCAACCGGCCCCTTAGCCTTACATATCTGAATCCGTTTATGGCCTATCAGGANTACGAAAACAACGAGCGGACCAACACGTACCGCAGGAAGTTTAACCGGGACAACTGGCTGATGGCAGTTACCTGGCAGTGGTACCCGCGCCCGGATATCTGTACCTGGGGCATCTGGGTGATTGATGATATTCAGCTGGACCGGGAAAAAATCCCAAACGCCACGGCCCTCAAACTGGGAATCTCTTATGCACCCGGGCAGCCTATCCGTACGCTGATCCGGTTCGATTACATCCGGGTGAGCACATGGACGTACCGGCACCAGCACCCGTTTCTCAATTATGTGAGCCGGGGACTTCCCATCGGGTATGATGGCGGGAGCGATCTTCAGGATGTCCGGCTTCTGCTGGTGGCGTTCCCCCGGAAATACGTGATGGTGCAGATGTCGCTGCGGTATGGAGAACGGGGTGAGCTGGATATTCGGGAAGATCCCCTCCGCTTGCGCGAGTTCCCCTATGGCTGGCCGTTCCCTTCCGGGGTGGTGGAAAAAACGCTGGAAGGAGCCCTGTCGGTCCGGTTCCAGCCGCGGTATTTCTGCTGGGTGGAAGGAGGAATCGCCTGGCGGGATGTGAAAAATGCCGGGCACACCGCCGGAAAACACCGCAGCAGCTGGACGGGATTTTTATCCTTCTCCACCTCGTTCCAGTTTTCGTTTTATGAACCCTGATGGACTAAACTGTCGGTTACCATCGCCACAAGCATGGGTTTTTGAAAGGGGATTGGGCAGGATTAGACAGAAACTCCCCCCTCCGCCACATGGGCAACGTTTGAAAGATGTCTGCCGGCTGGAAAAGGGAACGGATGGAATTGGCCAGAAGCTTTCCCGGATGCCCGGGGGCGAACGGATCATTCTTTTCGGACCGTATGGCAACGGCGGCCGCCATGTGCTCGCCCATCCGGGTTTCTGCCTGGCATGAGGGAAAAGAGGGATCTTCTGACCCGTACGGCCCGGCTTCACCGCTTTTTGTCGGCGGAGGGATGTGGATTTTGGGAATGACCCTCCGGAAGAACCGGCATAGGGCGAAGGACGGCCCTTTCTCCGCCAGATGTTGCAGATTGGAAAACGCTCCGTGAGAAAGGACCTCTTGCGAAAGGGCCCGGCCGGCTTGAACCGGCGGAAAGTTTTCCACAATTTGCCAGAAAAAGGGAAAGGACTGGAGTGTACCGGATGGCATTGATATCGCGTCGCCCTATCTCGATGACGTGCCGGATGGCGGTTCCACCTGCTGATCCCCGAGCCGCGAACGAGGCCATCTCTCAAGCCGGGTCGGTGAATGCTTTTGACAAACCTTTGTGGCAGGGGCAAAAACGGATCCGCAAGGGAAATTGCGG
>MTOL01000112.1 GCA_002011685.1 Deferribacteres bacterium JdFR-76 | reverse complement strand
GAATGTGGAGGCGTTGGCTCTATTCCCGGAGAAATGGCCATTTGTACACCGTATTGTGCCGGTGTTTGTGGTGGAAAATGTCCTGCCGCGCTTCCTGCTGATCACCTCCCTTTCTTTCGCGTTTGCTTCGGGTTTTTACCTGTTTCTTTATTTCGGCTGGGAGAAACGCTCTGCGGAGCAGCGGGAATGGAATTATCTGCGGAAGATCCTCTCTTTTGCAGGAACACTTTTTTCTCTGGTTACGCCGCTGTTTCTCGTCTGGCATTTTTACACCGCGCCGCCGTTTGCCCTTTCTGCGGGTGCTTTTCTGTTCGGTGCNGCCACAGTATTTCTGTTTTTTGTGGTGGCGATACTATTTTACAATCTGTACCAGCAGGGGAAAGGTTTAAGTACTGGCCGCCCGGCATGGTTGTTTGTTTCGATGCTGATGGTCGTTATTGCGGTGGGCGTTCATGCAGAGGGTTTGCGTGACCGCGCCAGCCGCGAACATCAGAAGCTTTTGGCACTGAAGGCAGCGGAGGAACATGCCCGGATTGCGGAGATCCGCGAAGAACGCCTGGCAGCGGCACAAAAGGTGGATGGGGAGACGATTTTTAATCAAGTTTGCGCAACCTGCCACCGCTTCGACAGCCGGCTTGTAGGACCGCCTTTGCAGGAGGTGCTGCCCAGGTACCGCGGCAAGGAGGCTGAGCTGATTTCTTTCATTTTGAGTCCCACACGGAAAAATCCCGATTATCCGCCCATGCCCAATCCAGGGCTGAAAAAGTTTGAGGCCGGTGCAGTGGTGGAATATCTGATGAAGCAGATTCCGTAGGAAACAGGGAGAATGGCCGTGAAGAGGTGGATTGTCCCGTCAATCTTTTTCGTGTTCCTGAGTGGGCTGGCCCTCGTTCTTCTCGGACAGAACCTGCTCTGGAAGCGTGTTTATAGACAGCCTGAACAGCCTATTGCGTTCAGCCATGAGATTCATGTGGGGAAGCTTAATCTGAAATGTACCACCTGCCATACCACGGTGGAGAAATCCATCCGTGCCGGTGTACCGGCGGTGGCCACGTGCATGTCGTGCCACAAGGCCGTGGCGGCAGACCGACCGCAGGTTCAAAAGTTACGGGAGTTTTGGGAAAAGAAAGAACCGATTCCGTGGGAGAAGATCCACAATTTGCCGCCACATGTCTATTTTTCCCACAAGCGGCACATTCAGGCCGGGATCGACTGTGCAACCTGCCACGGAGAGGTCCGGGTTATGCCGGAAATCCGCCAGGTCCGGTCTCTGAAGATGGGCTGGTGCGTGGATTGCCACCGGGCCAAAGCGGCACCGCTAGACTGTTACACCTGCCACAAATAGCTGGGAAGGAGGAAGTGAATGCGGAGACGCGATTTCATAAAATTGCTGGGCGTGGCTTCCAGTGCTTCAGTTGCAACCTCTTGCGGTCTCACGCCCGAAAATTCCCAAAAGCTGATTCCCTACCTTGTGCCGCCGGACAGGGAGATCATCCCGGGAAAAGGGATGTTTCTTTCGACCACCTGTACGGAATGTCCGGTTCATTGCGGGATTTCCGTGCAGGTGAGGGATAAAGTTATTCAGAACCGACACCGTCAGGTTCCCATTAAGATAGAAGGGCTGCCCGGACATCCTATCAATGACGGCCGGCTCTGTATCCGAGGGCAGGCGGCGCTGCACCGTCTCTATCATGCGGAGCGTTTCAAACAGCCCATGCGGCGGGAAGGCGACGGCCAGTTTGCGCCCATCTCCTGGGAAGAGGCCTACCAGGTGATTTTGCAGCATATGGCCAAAGTGAAATCGGATCAGAGAAAGATTGGTTACCTTTCCGGCCGTACCACTGGAGCCTTAGCGGAGCTGATGGATTCGTTTTGCACCCACGTTGGCGTGGAAAAACTGCCGGAATACGAGCCGCTTTTTCCGGCAAGTGTGGTAAACGCCAGTTTCGCACTGTTTGGGCGCAAAGAGCTTCCTGAATACCGGATTGACCGTTGTGATTTTCTTCTTTCGGTGGGGGCCGATCTTCTGGAAACCTTTGGAAATCCCGTTCAAAATTCGCGCCGAATTGCTGCACAAAGAAAGAAGGGAACCTTCCGCTGGGTTCATCTGGAGCCACATGTGTCGCTTACCGGGTTGAATGCAACTCAGCGCCTGACTCCAAAACCCGATTCAGAATGGGCTGTGATTGCCTATTTGCTGCAGAGGGTTCACCAGAGCGGGCGGGCGAAAAAAACGCTGCCCGGGTCTGTGCTCCAGGAGGTTCCGCAGCTTTCTATTGAAAAAGTGGAAGAGCTGACCGGCATCCCAAAAGAGAAACTTCAGCACCTGGAAGAGTCTTTTTTTGCCAGTGACAGGCCGCTAACAATTGCCGGGGGTGTTTCCACCGCGTCCCAGAATGGCGCATTCCTTGCGGCACTCACGGGGCTGCTTCAGTGGGCTACCGGGCAAGTGGGTGCTACAGTGGATTACACCACGGCAGTGGATTACTCCTCGGTGGGCAGTGCCGCAGCAATGGAATCCTGGCTGAAAGAGCTGGACCAGGGCCGTATTGGAGTGCTGTTTATCTCCCGCTGCAATCCAGTGGGAACGGCTCCGCAATCCTGGCAGTTGCACCACCGCCTGAAAAAAGCGGACCTGGTGGTAGGGCTGGCCGATCTGCCGGATGAGACCACTGCTTTGTGTGATATCATACTGCCGGTCTCGCATTCCCTGGAATCCTGGGGCGAAGTTTCTCCGCGGAAAGATGTTGCTTCCGTTCTTCAGCCGGTTTTGGACCCCATCTACGAGACGCGCACCGAGGGCGACATCTTGCTGGATCTGTACCGGCTGGAGCTGGGTGCCGCCGAGACGGTGGATTACCGGGAGTATGTTCAAAAGCGCTGGCGGAAAGCTTCTTCCAGTAGGGATCTACCTACTCTTATGCAGCAGGGCTACTATTCCGTTTCTGCGGAAAAAAGACCGGTTCGTTTGAGGGAGACCCGCGCAGCAAATCTCTTGCGCTCTGCAAGGCCGCAAGAGAAAACAGAGGCTGCCATTGTCTATTTTCCTCCATCGTTGCGGTTCTACGATGGCCGGAGCCGCCGCCTTCCTTTGCTTCAGGAAATTCCGGACCCGCTGTCCTCGGTCTCCTACGGCCGGTGGATCGCTGTTTCTGTTGCCACGGCGAAAAGACTCGGAATACGGGACCGGGATGAATTGCGGCTGGGAATTGGGGAATGGGAAACGCAGATTGCGGCACGGATACAGCCGGGGCTGCCAGAGGGAGTGTTTGTGGTCTACCGGGATCAGCTGGATGCTTATCCGGTCCACCATTTGAACCCTGCTGGTGAACCCCTTTCCTTTCTATCCGGTGCAC
>MTOL01000421.1 GCA_002011685.1 Deferribacteres bacterium JdFR-76 | reverse complement strand
GGAAATACCGCTATCCCGAGAAAGTGTCAGCAGATCGTCCAAAAGACAGAAGAATCTCTGCCTTTCTCACCGGAACAGGTTCAGTTTCTTGAAAAAAACCCTGCCGGGAGCCGCGCTTCTCTTTTTGCTCACAGCTTTTTCACCTTTCCCGGTGCATTCGGGACAGCTTGGCTTCACCACCGGTTTGCAAGTGGTACGTGGTTCGTATTTTTATTCGGAACTATCCACTGTCACCATTTTCACTGGCGGGCTGTATTACCGTGCAGACCGCTGGAATCTCTTCGTCACCCTACCCGTCATCGGGCAATCAACGTCCGGTGTGGGCCTGCTGGGCGGACTGGCCATGCCCAACGGATACTCCGAAGGCCGCCACGGCGGTTCAGGCCGCATGCATACAGGTTCCGAGGCAGGGAGCAGCATCTACCAGATCGGGCTTGGAGAGCTGCTGACGACGGCAGAAATCCGCCTGACACCGCCGTTCAGCCCTCATCCGGCGGTATTTCTTACCGGACAGGTGAAACTGCCCACTGCCAGCGCAACACCGGACTACGGTACAGGAGAGCTGGATTGGAGCGCAGGACTCCGATTCCAGCACATGCAAAACGAAAACCTCATCTATTTGACCCTCGGCTACAAAAATTTCGGAGATCCACAGGGAGTTACCTATAAAAATCCTGTGGTGGCAGGAATCGGTGCCGGACACGTTTTCTCCGGTGGACGGTTTTCCCTGCAGGCTTTTTACGAAGCGTACTCGGAGATCCTCGAAGGCTATCAGCCGCCGCGATACCTGGCCCTAACAGCCTTCGTCCGAACGGGAGAAAACCGATTTCTTTCCGTAGGCCTGCAAAAAGGGTTCAGTGAATCGAGCCCTGACCTAGCCCTTATGCTGGGCCTGGAAATGGGCTTTTAATTGGGAGGGAATATGCCGGCAAGAAAAAATTCTCCGGCCGAAGAGGAAATTCCGGATCTTTGCCACTGCTTTGCCGGCCGGTAGCAAAAAATAGAACCAGGCACCAAAAAGAAAATTTAGAGGAGAACAACCCATGAGCATTCTTCCCGATTGGGCACCCAACATTCACCCACTGCTGGTGCATTTCCCAATTGTGGCGTTTCTTTTTGCCTTGCTATTTGATAGCATAGCGCTTATCTTGAAAGGAAATCAGACGTGGCGGAATGCAGCGCTGATCATTTATGGGCTGGGATTTGCTGCGGTTATCGCCACATACTGGAGCGGGCAACAGGCCGCAGATTCTGTTCAGGTGCTGGACGACATCCTGCCTGCCATATCCAACCACTCGGATTGGGCAACCCGTGCCTTCTGGTTCTGGATTGCATTTGTACCGCTGCGGTACGGCATCCACTTCCGGCGACTCGATCAGAGAAAAGTGCTTCTGGGCCTGTTCGTCTTCGCTTCGCTGATTGGCAACTATTTGATCTTTGAAACGGCCGAACGCGGCGCTAGGCTGGTTTACCAGTACGGCGTTGGAACTGCGGTTTCGGCAGAACAAGTGAAAGAGGCCAAACCCGAGCCGGGAGTTCCAGGGAAACTGGAGATCACCGAAAAGAGTCTGACGTGGCGGATTGGCACCGATGCTCCAAATGTTCTCAGATCCCGATTGCAATGGAAAGCCTCTCCACCGGAAAACGTGGCGGTCCGCATGGCCACCGATAGCCTGGGGCCTTACCTGGAACTGCAATTGGACAGAGCCCGGGCAGCCATTCTGTTTCCCAAAACGTTCGCCGATCTGTCGCTGGAAGTGCTGGTCAATCTGGACGGATTCAGGGGTCAGCTGATCCTTGTGCACCATTTTTCAGATTCCACGACCTACGATTACCTGGCGGGAAGTCCCGGAGGTCTGATTCTGGGACGGGCGGTGAATGACCGTCTGGAAAAACTGGATGAACAAGTGCTGACCGTCTCGGGCTGGAACTGGTTCAAAGTGGTCGGTACATCTGGCCACTACCGCGGCTACCTGAACGGCAAGCTGCAGGTCCACGGACACAGCCACGATCTGCCGCCGGGGCGGTTTGGCATCCTTTTGCAGGGCTCAGGAACGGTCAAGCTNCGCGAAGTAAACGCGACAAAACTGAAACCGCATACTGAATAGAAGCCAAACCAACAAAATGCAACAAAGTACATAGTAAATAAGGAGTATGGATCATGATGTTCGGAATGGGATTCTTCGGGGTATTTTTCTGGATTTTGATCATTGGACTGGTGTTTTGGGGAGTACAGCAGATTCTGCAGAGCAACCGCAATAGCCAGCAGACGGGACAGATTTCCGGTCCGGGTGAAAACGAATCGGTGCTGGAGATTCTGAAAAAACGTTACGCGCGTGGTGAGATTACGCGCGAACAGTTTGAATCCATGAAGAAAGATCTTCTGGCATGAGGCAGACCGAATTTTCTTCGGCAGCGGGATTCTCAATGAAACCCGCTGCCCGCCAGGCAGGCGGGGATTCCAGAAAACCGTGCGGTAGAAGTTATCCGGTTCAATCGCACAACACGCCGAAGGATACGGAAACGCGGCATAAATTCTCCAGAAATGAGAACGGAAGGAGCTATCCGTTATGCCAGAACAATACATCTGGCTGACCTGGTCAGCGGCCCTGCTGGGCGTGTGGCTCTTTGTGTACATCCTCTTTCCGGTCGGGAGAAAACGGATGCTGCGGGCCAGCCTGCTGACCATGCCATTCGGTCTCACAGAACCGCTGTTCGTACCGAGTTACTGGAATCCACCTTCCCTGTTTGATCTGGCCCAGCGCACCGGATTCGACCTCGAAAGTTTGCTTTTTTGCTTCGGCATCGGAGGGCTTGGCGTGACTTTGTACGACTTTATTTTCAAAACGGAACATGCCCAAATGAGCGTGCACGAACGGCACCACAAACGGCACCGCTTTCACATCTGGACGTTGATCTCACCGATCTTCTTCTTTCTGTTCTTCTACGTTTTGCTGAGATGGAACGCCATTTATGCCGGATCCCTGGCCATGTTTCTGGCCGCACTGGCAGCGCTGTGGTGCCGTCCGGATCTCAAAACGAAAATCTGGATCGGCGGGNGTTNTTTTTNTGCTTTTTTACGCCCTCTATTTCCTCTCGCTCAACCTCATCTGGCCTGATTATGTGGACAGAGTATGGAATCTTTCGGCCATTTCTGGCCTTAAAATAGCCGGCATTCCGGTGGAAGAACTGGTGTTCGCCTTCACGTTTGGCATGTTGTGGTCCAGCTATTACGAGCACCTGCTGTGGAAAAAAGTGATCCGGAGACCGTAGAAATGGATTCAACTCACAGCAACGGGGGCTTGGCAGGCGCAGGTTTTCTTTTTTTGGGAACCCGCTGGGCGGCCAGAGGCCGCATAACGGACTTG
>MTOL01000423.1 GCA_002011685.1 Deferribacteres bacterium JdFR-76 | reverse complement strand
ATCACCGACTCAGCCGCAGGAGCTACGGCCTACGCCACCGGCCACAAAACCAACAATGGGATGATTTCCGTCGCTCCCGACAGCACCCCGCTACCAACCATTCTGGAATACCTGCGGGACAAAGGCAAAGCCACCGGTCTGGTGGCCACGTCCACCATCACACATGCAACGCCGGCGGGTTTTGCCGCTCATGTCCCTTCGCGCCGCGACGAAGCTACCATTGCGGAACACCTCCTGAAAAACCGCGTCCAGGTTCTGCTGGGTGGAGGGAAAATGTTTTTCCTGCCGGGCACCTCGGAAGGAAGCAAACGCCCGGATGAACGGAATCTCATTCAGGAAGCCCAAAAAGCGGGCTACCAGTACGTGGAAACACGGGAAGCTCTGCTCAGCGCAACGGGACCGTATTTGCTGGGACTCTTTCAGATGGGCGGTCTCACAACCAATCCACCTGAGCCTATGCTTCACGAAATGGCACAAAAGGCCCTGGAGATCCTGAGCAAGGATCCGGACGGCTTCTTTGCCATGATTGAAGGTAGCCAGATCGACTGGGCGTGCCACGCCAATGACCNCAATTATGAAGTTCGCCAGCTTCTGCTGTTCGACATGGCCGTGGGCATCGCCCTGGAGTTTGCCCGAAAAGACGGGCACACCCTGGTGATTGTGACAGCAGACCACGAAACCGGCGGCCTGGCCGTCAATGGTGGCTCCCTAAATGGCCAATCTCTCCAGATCGCCTGGACCACCAAACACCATACCGGCACCAATGTGCCGCTGTTCGCCTACGGACCCAACGCCGAACGGTTCACGGGCGTTCATGACAATACCGAAATACCGCGGCTGATTGCTGCCATTCTCGGATATCCGGATTTTCCCCCGAAACCGTGAGCAGCCATTCCGAACCGTTTCGCTGAACCGGAACATTGCCGGGAAAAAAACAGGGTTCTTTGAAAGGCGGAATCGTTCTCTCGGGTGGAAGGCTCTCCCCATCTTTTTTGAGCCGCAGCTGCAGGAAAGATCTCCTGTTCTGGCAAAGGCTTGGCCTTCCTGAATCGGATTGCCCACCCGTAAGATCAGGACGATCCCGGACCGCCGTTTCCCGCATTCACCGGTGACCCAAGAGTAGAGCAAATCCTCCATCGACCGGGATGTTATCGGAGGCTGAAAGGTATCGGTCAAGCAGAGATAAGGAAACCGCAGGAGGAAAAAACATGAAACGGGTACTTCTCATCGCACTCGCAGGCGCTGCGTTTGGTTTGTCACTGTTTTCCGAGGGGTACGCCCAGAAACGCGCAAGAGAAAATGTCTTTGTGGAGCTTCTGGGAAACGGATTTCTCTACTCGGTGAATTACGAACGGTTTATCGGCAATTGGACCACCATCCGGGCTGGTGGCATGATCCTGACCCTGACCGGAAATACCGCCGATGGAGACAAAGTCGATGTAGGTGTTGCGCTCTTTCCCGTTATGCTGAATTACCTGATCGGTTCCGGCAACCACCACCTGGAATTTGGTGGCGGCCCCCTGTTTATCTACGTCACTGCGCAATCGGACATTTTCGAGGACATCCATGCCTTTGGCGTCCGCGCAACTGCTCGGGTGGGCTACGTCTACCTCCGTCCCCAGGGCGGGTGGAACTTCCGGATCGCCTACACTCCGCTACTGACGGACACCATCTCACACTCCGCGGGCGTCGCAGTTGGTTATGCATTTTGAGCACTTGCATTTTTGGCCGCAACCATTAGATTAAAAAAGGTTACATCACAGGCCAGTTACAGGAGCAAACGATGCCAGCAACGCGCCGCGAATTTCTGAAAAAAGCAGGCATAGGGCTTTCCGCCCTTTCTATGGCTTCCTGGCTATCCTGTGGAAAGGATCGCCGGAGGCCAAACTTTCTTTTTATCCTGAGCGACGACCACGCTTGCCAGGCCATCAGCCTGTACGGCAGCCCACTGATCCGGACCCCTAACATCGACCGGATTGGCCGGGAAGGATTGGTCTTCCACAATGCCTTCGTCTGCAACTCAATTTGCGCCCCCAGCCGTGCAACCATCCTGACCGGCAAATACAGCCACACGCACGGCCTTCGGGACAATCGGGATCGGTTCGACGCATCTCAGACCACGTTCCCACAGCTGCTTCAGCAGGCCGGTTATCAGACGCTTCTGGTGGGAAAATGGCACCTGAAGACTCGGCCGCAGGGTTTCGACCGGTGGATGATTCTACCTGGCCAGGGTGCCTATTACAATCCGGATTTCATCACACCGGAAGGACGGATTCACACCGAAGGGTATGTAACAGACAAAATCACCGAAGCTGCGCTTGAGTTCTTGAAGACCCGTGATCCGAACCGTCCCTTCTGCCTGCTGGTCCACCACAAAGCGCCTCACCGCAACTGGATGCCGGCCCTCCACCATCTCTCGGTCTTCGAAAACGAAGAAATTCCGCCGCCGCCCACATTTTTCGACGACTACACCACCCGCTGCCGAGCTGCACGCGAAGCGGACATGCGGGTCGCTGATCTCTATTTCAGCTTTGATCTGAAACTGCCAAGGGAGGCCTATGGGAAAGAAACCGGAACAGGCGGAAAAGCATCCTTTGATGCAGAGGGTGCCTGGTATTCCGTCTATGCACGCTTTACGCGTCAACAAAAAGAGGTCTGGGATGCCCATTACAGACCAGTTGCCGAAACATTCAAACGCATGAATCCGCAAGGCAAAAAGCTAGCACTGTGGAAATACCAGCAATACATGAAAGATTATCTCCGCTGTGTGCTGGCCATCGACGAGAGCGTAGGGCAGCTCCTGAAAGAACTGGACAGTCAGGGCCTCACAGAAAATACGGTCGTCATTTATACATCAGATCAGGGTTTTTTTCTGGGTGAACACGGCTGGTACGACAAACGCTTCATGTACGAAGAATCACTGAGCTTCCCCCTGCTCATTCGATACCCGCAGCTGATCTCTCCGGGTTCGGCAAGGAACGAACTGGTTCAGAACCTGGACTTGGCCCCTACCATCCTGGATCTGGCAGGAGTTGAGCCACCAGCCGACATCCAGGGCCGTACACTACGGCCCCTACTGGTCTCACGCACGCCGCAACCGGAATGGCGGGAAGCCATTTATTATCACTATTACGAATACCCCCACGGATGGCACAACGTACGGCCCCATTTTGGCATCCGCACCAGGCGGTACAAACTCATACACTTCTACGGCGACATCGACTGCTGGGAGCTCTACGATCTGCAGGAAGATCCCCATGAGCTGCGGAATCTTTTTCGCGAAAAACGCCATTCTCCACTGGTGAAAGAGCTGATGCAACAGCTGAGGGAGCTGCAGATGGCTGTGGCCGATACCGACGCACTGAAACT
>MTOL01000260.1 GCA_002011685.1 Deferribacteres bacterium JdFR-76 | reverse complement strand
TGTATCCAGCGATGTTCAGAGAAGGGCCAGTTCCACATGGAAACGGCTGGCAGCCCCGCCGCGGACAGAGGGACACCCCTTCAACATCCGCATTCTCAAAGACGGGACAATTGTCTGCTCCTACTCGGCCCGGCGGGACGAGTCCGGCACGTTCACTGCCAGCTCGGGGGTCTTTGTTAGCACCGATGGCGGCAACTCATGGGCAGACCGATCAGATCCCGGAATGTATTATTGGACCAAAGATCTGGTGATCGACCCATCGGATCCCTTACAAAATACCTGGTATGCCTGCGTTTTTAGCGGCTGGGGTGGGGCCCCTAACGGACTCGGGGGACTGTACCGCACAACGGATCTGGGTCAGAGCTGGACCCGGATCAGCGATCTGGACCGGGTGGAATCGTGTGCTGTCAGTCCCACCGGTAGCGCCATGTACATTACCACCGAAGCGAACGGGCTCTGGTACACCGGCAACCGCCATGCGGACTTGCCCACCTTCAAACAGGTAGAAAATTACCCGTTTCAGCACCCGTTAAGGGTGTTTTTTAATCCTTACCAATCCTCAGAAATCTGGGTGACCAGCTTTGGGAACGGCCTGCGGGTCGGCGATGCCAGCACAGGCATTGTCTTCCAATCCGCAGACATTCCCCAGAACTTTGCATTGCGTGCTTTTCCCAATCCCGTGCGTACGAACCTGACCGTACAGTTTTGGCTGGAACGGCCGGGTTCCATCCGTCTGGACCTTTGGAATCTCCTGGGGCAGCACATACGGACGCTCATCCCCAGGAAAAGGGTCTCCGCGGGAGAGCACACCGTATCATTTCGTCTGCCGCACCTCTCTTCCGGTGTGTACATCGTCCGGCTTTCCAGCGAAACCCGGCAGCAGACCCGGAAACTGGTCGTCATCCGGTAACCGGACTGATATGCGAAGCGGAAGTCTGCATCCGGCAAAGGAACGGGCCGAATCCGTCACGGCGCGGGGAACAATCCGCCGGGGAACGATGGCCAGCCTCATAAAACAGAACGGTAGCGGGACAGGGCCCTTCACCTCTTCCCGCAGGCACCGGGAATCTGGCCTGGTTCCTTTCTGGGAATCTCGTCCAAACCTCCGCTGGCCAGCTGTTCTGCTATCCCTGCTCATTCTGCTAAGCCATCTATATCTGGCAGGCTGCGGACACAACTCGCCCGGGGAACCGGAGGAACAAACGGCAACGGCGAAAAAACGACTGCTTGCAGCAGAAACCTGGATGTATCAGATCCAGGATCTCTGGCGCGACGGGGCCATCGGTGCCTTGGCGGCCTCCAATGACCCTTTTTTGGTACTGGAACCTACCCGCACCATCCGCGGCGACGAGAATTTCGACACACGCGGAATGATCCAGCAATTACGAAACCGTCCGGATGGGAAAAAACGTGTCATTCTGGCTTATGTGGATATCGGCGAAGCAGAGGACTACCGGACCTACTGGAAAAGCTGGTGGCGGCCTCCAACGCGCACAGATCCCGGTCAACCCGATTTCCTCCTCACAGAAGATCCGGACAGCTGGAGCGGAAACTACCCCGTGGCATACTGGGACGCGCGCTGGCAGGAAATCTGGATAGGCCCGGACGGACTGGTGGCGTCTCTGGCCGCAGATGGTTTCGACGGTGTTTATCTCGACTGGGTTGAAGCCTACGACGATAGTGTGGTGCGGCAGACAGCAGAACGGCAGGGCATTCGAACAGCNGAAGCCATGTTCGACTTTATCGAAAAGATCCGCCACTCTGGTATGGCGATTAAAAAAGATTTTCTGGTGGTGGTGCAGAANGCTCCCTACCTGCTGGATGTGAACCCTGACCGGTACACCGCCCTTATCGACGCACTGGCAGTGGAAGACACCTGGTTCAGCGGTACAGGCGATGCAGCCTGGGATAATCCTGCCGGCGGCGACATTCCCAACCGCAACATTGGTCAATACAGCACCAGAAGCCTTCTCCAACAAGATCAGAAATACCTGGAACGGGGTCTGCCTGTATTCAGCGTTGATTACTGCCTGAAAAAGGAAAACGCCGCTTTCGTTTACCGGGAGGCCCGCCGTCAAGGTCTCCGACCGCTGGTAACAAGGGTAGCCCTCTCACGGATGACGGAAACGCCACCTTAAAACTGTTCGGGACTCGGCAGCAACCGCAGGCCTCCTTCCTTTTGAACGCTTTTTTCCCCGCCGCGAAACCGGTTTCCAACGGAAGAGTTCCTGTGCGAATACTGCAGCAAGCAACACAACGAATGCGGACCCGATTTTGGTCGATCTGAACCAGGCAATAGACCGGAAAATGCAGGGATCCAGAACTGCATGAGCTGCGCGGGAAAATAGCCGTCCACCCTTATTCCAGCTCTGCAAGAAGCTGCCACGGCCGAGATAGCGAAAGGATATGCCCCGCTCTTTTTCCAGATTCAAACAGCGATCAAATTTTTCTGGAAAGCAGCCTCCTTTTCCGCCGGAACACCCGGTTACCATTTTCCAGCTATTTTCCGCAGATCAATCACTGCCGGTTGAGATGAAGAACTTTCACCTGGGCGGAAATACCGTCCCCTTCCAGACGAATCAAATAGACGCCCTGAGGGAGCCTCTCTGCGTGGAACGGAACCTGATGTGCACCGGCCGGGAAATTCCCCTCTGCCAGAACAGCAACTTCGCGGCCCAAAAGATCATACGCCCGCAGAGAAATCCGCATGGAGACGGGCAGAAAAAAGCGAATCGCCGTTTTTTCGGAAAAAGGATTCGGATAACCGGGCAGCAGCCGGAATCGCCGAGGCAAAGAACCCGATTCCTCCCCCAGCCCCGTTCCCACGTCCGGCCCCAGGACCACCTGCCGTTTCGCTTCCAGGCTGTCTTCCGGCGTCAGAAACAGGACCAGTCGCAGGGTGTACAGCCCGGGTTCCAGACCGCGGGTGTCCCAAACCGCCAGCTCTCCACGCCGGACACCCCTTCCGTATGAAACGGCAACCGTTTTCCAGACAGACGGATCACTGCCGGGTCCCACATCGAGCCGGTAATGATGCAATGCCAGGGGCATATAGGGACCAGCCCAGACCGCGGCCGATCCATAGACCGGCAACAGGGCATTTATTCTCGCTTCTTTGGGCGGCAAAACCGCCATTTCAACAATGAGGGCCGTATCTTTTGCCACCGGAACCTGCTGAGTTTCCGAGTGAACGAGAAGCATGATGGACGCGTCTGTGGCAAGCACATCGCCTGCCAGGCTGGACGAATAGACATGAAGCTGGGTGGAGCGATCCCGTGCAATAACATGGCTGAAAATACTGCTGAGAAAAAATGTGGAAAAAGTTGAATCCTCTGTGAAAACATACCCGCCACTGCCGTCTACCAGACAGCCC
>MTOL01000208.1 GCA_002011685.1 Deferribacteres bacterium JdFR-76 | reverse complement strand
CAGGAAGAGGCCATTGAGGGCCTGAAACAGGGGCGCGTAAAGCCCGGCGATGTGGTGGTGATCCGCTACGAGGGTCCAAAAGGCGGGCCCGGCATGCAGGAGATGCTGGCGCCCACCTCCCTGATTATGGGAATGGGCCTGGGCGAAAAAGTGGCCCTCCTCACCGACGGCCGTTTTTCCGGGGGGACGCGCGGAGCCTGCATCGGTCATGTTTCTCCAGAAGCAGCCGCCGGAGGCCCCATCGCCTTGCTGAAGGATGGAGATCTTATCGAAATCCATATCCCGGAAAGAAAACTCCATGTTCTGCTTTCCGAAAAAGAGCTGGAACGCCGACGGCAAAAGTGGCAGCCACCCCCACCCAAAATCCAGCACGGATGGCTGGCACGTTACGCGCAGATGGTCACATCAGCCAATAAAGGAGCCGTCCTCATCTCACATACCAATGGGAAGGAGTAGGCCATGAGTGGGCAGATTGCGACAACCATGCTGAGGGAGTCCAAAACCACTCCCAGACCACCTAAAAAAAACGTCTCTGAAGCAAAGACCATGAAGGGCCACGAGATGCTGGTACGCGCCCTGGTTGAAGAAGGCGTGGAAGTGATTTTTGGTTATCCCGGTGGAGCGGTCCTGGGTATTTACGATGCCCTTTTCCGGACGGAAAAGCTCCGCCACATTCTGGTGCGGCACGAACAGGGGGCCACCCATGCGGCCGACGGTTACGCCCGTGCTTCTGGGAAGCCTGGCGTTGTACTGGTAACATCGGGGCCGGGTGCAACCAACACGGTTACCGGCATTGCAACGGCATATATGGACTCTATCCCACTGGTGGTATTTACCGGCCAGGTACCCTCAGCCATGATCGGCAATGATGCCTTCCAGGAAGCCGATATTATCGGGATCACCCGCCCCATTACCAAACACAGTTTTCTTGTCCGAAATGCCGAAGAGCTCCCGGAGATCGTCCGCAAAGCTTTTTACATTGCCACAACGGGCCGGCCGGGGCCGGTGGTTGTCGATATGCCCAAAGACATCATGAATCAAGAGGGGACCTACCACCGTCCCGAACATATTTTCATCCGCGGGTACAATCCAACATACCATGGCCATCCGCAGCAGATCCAGCGAGCAGCACACGCCATCCGGGAGGCCCGCAGACCGCTTCTTTACATTGGCGGCGGGGTTATTTCCGGCAACGCGGTGGCCGAATTACGAGAACTGGTGCAGAAGACCAACATACCGGTGGTTAGCACCCTCATGGGGCTGGGAGCAATTCCCGCCGACTGGCCACAGTTTCTTGGAATGCTGGGGATGCATGGAACCTGGACGGCCAATATGGCCATAACCACCTGTGACCTTCTCATTGCCATCGGTGCCCGCTTCGACGACCGGGTTACCGGCCGGGTTGACCGGTTCTCGCCACGCTCCAAAAAAATTCACATCGACATTGACCCGGCATGCATTTCCAAGAACGTGGAGGCCCACATTCCCATTGTTGGGCACGCCCGGGCGGTTATTCCAGAGCTCATCCAGCAGGTTGAACCCGGAGACTGGAATAGCTGGTGGGCTCAGATCCGTCAGTGGCAGAAGGAGCATCCGCTGCGATACGACCGGGAAGCCACCTGCCTCAAACCGCAATACGTGATCGAATGCATGGCTGAAATCACCGGGGGAGAGGCCATCGTGGTCACGGATGTGGGCCAGCATCAAATGTGGGTAGCTCAGTATTACCCGTTCAAACATCCGCGATCCAACATCACATCGGGAGGTCTGGGCACCATGGGATTCGGATTTCCTGCGTCTGTGGGGGCCTCTCTGGCCCGGCCAGAACGTCCTGTATTCCTGGTAACCGGAGATGGGAGTTTTCAGATGACCTCAATGGAGCTGGCAACGGCGGTCAAAAATCGTCTTCCTATAAAGGTGGTCATTCTCAACAATGCCTACCTCGGCATGGTTCGCCAGTGGCAGGAGCTCTTTTTTGGGAAACGCTACGCCCATTCTTATCTGGATGGAACCATTCCGGATTTTGTGCGCCTGGCAGAAAGCTATGGTGCAACGGGAATGCGCATCCAAAAACCGGAAGATGTGAAATCTACCATGAAAAGGGCCCTGGAAATAAAGGACCGGCCGGTCATCATGGATTTTCTTGTGGATCCCGAAGAGAATGTCTTTCCAATGGTGCCTGCTGGAGCAGCCCTGTACGAAATGATCGAAGAGAGTCGTGGAGGTTCCCAATGAAACATACCATTTCTGTCATTTTTGAGCACAACTTTAATGCCCTCTCCCGCATTACAGGTCTGTTCAGCGGAAGGGGGTACCGGATCGACAGCATCAGTTTTGGACCCGGAGAAGAAGAGGGCCTGGCACGGATGACGCTGACTACGCACGGAGATGAGCACATCATCGAGCAGATTACCAAACATTTAAACCGCCTGGTTGACGTTATCAAAGTCACAGATCTGACGTATGTGTCCTATGTGGAGCGGGAGCTGGCGCTTATCAAGATTTCGGCACCCCCCTCCCGCCGGCCAGAGGTCATGCAGATCGCTAGCATCTTCCGCGCCAACATCGTCGACATCAGTCCCAGGACTCTAACAGTGGAGGTTACGGGCAAAACGGATAAGATAAACGCCATGCTGGAGCTGCTGCGCGGGTTCGGCATCCTGGAAGTGGCACGTACTGGCTGTGTCGCCCTTCAGCGGGAATATCAGGCAAAGGCCTCCCAGGAAGCGACGGGAATCCGGCTGGCATAAAGCTCAACCAACGGAAAGGACGGGCAATGAAACTCTATTATGATAACGATGCGGATCTCTCCCTCCTACAGGGGAAAAAGATTGCTGTACTCGGTTTTGGCAGCCAGGGACACGCGCACGCTCTNAACCTGAAGGACAGCGGGTTGGAGGTCATTGTCGGACTGCGGCGGGAAAGTGCCTCCTGGAAAAAAGCAGAGGAAGCAGGGCTTCCTGTTCTGGACACTGAGGCGGCCTGCCGGGAAGGTGACATCATCATGGTGCTGGTTCCAGACCAGAACCAGCCAGAGGTCTACCGCCAGGCAATCGAACCGCACCTTTCCGGCGGAAAAGCGCTGGCCTTTGCTCATGGATTCAATATTCATTTTCATCAGATTGTTCCGCCCGAGAACGTGGATGTCTTCATGGTTGCGCCCAAAGGACCGGGACATTTGCTGCGGCGCGTTTTTACGGGAGGCAAAGGGATTCCGTGCCTGATGGCAGTTCATCAGGATGCTTCGGGACAGGCACGGGAAATTGCTCTGGCCTACGCCAAAGGCATTGGCGGAACCCGTGCCGGCGTGATCGAAACCACTTTCAAAGAAGAAACAGAAACTGACCTTTTCGGCGAACAGGCTGTCCTCTGTGGCGGGG
>MTOL01000282.1 GCA_002011685.1 Deferribacteres bacterium JdFR-76 | reverse complement strand
GAAACGAACGCACCCGTTCCGCCACCAACCATGACAACAGCGTCACTAAGGCCCCCACCTCCCGGCCGGTAAATGTCGTCCGCAGATAGCTGAAACCCCATCGCCCGAAGGCGCTCCATGGGCAGCTGGTTCAGCAGAAACATTCCTTCTTCGGCAGGCAGGGAAAGGGGAAATACCAGAAGGACGGCAACAGCAATCCATACCCACTTCGCATGCTTTTTCATAAGGCCCTCCTTGCTTTGGTTTCAAACACTATATCTTAACCGTTCCAGAATAAAAACGCAACAGGAATGCGGAAAAAGAGGAATTCTCACAAGTTGAGGCCCGCAATTATTTTGAAGTCAGCGGCTTTGTTTCTTGATTAAAAATGGAAAATTTCAATACGGAGCAAGAACCCGTTACCGATAAACATTTGTTAAGGAGAAAAATGATGAGAGTTGTGGGAAGTAGAGATTTTTGCAGATAAGGACCTGTTCTGGCTCAGTCCTCGCTGGGATCCACGGTTTCTGGGTCCATCTCTTCTCCCAGTTCTTCTTTCATAATTTTCTTGTAGCAATCTGGACAGATGCTATGGGTAAACCGGGCATTGGAATGCTCTGCGACGTAAAGTTCTACCTGCTCCCAGTAATCTTCATCTTTGCGTACCCGCTTGCAGTAAGAACAAATGGGCAATAAACCCTCCAGTTTTCGCACGCGAGAGAGGGCTTCTTCCAGTTCTTGCACTCTCCGCTGCAACTCCAGCTGCAACTGAACAACCCTCACCCCCACACGGAGTCTGGCGCGCAATTCCTCACCTTCAAAAGGTTTGGACACATAGTCATCAGCCCCGGCATTTAGGCCGCGAATCACGTCTTCCTTTCGGTCTTTACTGGTCAACAGGATGATATAAAACGGCTTTTCTTGGATTTCTTTGCGGACGCGCCTGCAGATTTCAATACCATCCATCCCGGGCATGATCCAGTCGATGATCCCCAGGTGAAGATCTTCATCGCCAGCGATTGCCTCCCAGGCCTGGTTTCCCTCTGCAGCCGGAATAGCCTCATACCCCCATTTTTGGATGAGCCCTTCCACCAGTTTCCGGGAGATTTTGTCATCGTCAGCAATCAGCACCTTCATCGATGCCAACCTCCAGAAATTCCTTAAGAAGCTGTTCGGTTCTCTGGGCCATCGCAACCAGTTCTTCAAAGAATCTATTCACATCCTGAATATTTCCTTTTTCGGCCGCCTTTTCCAGCAGTGCGGCCTTATCTCGCAGGCGGTCTGCACCGATATTTCCAGCGGCCCCTTTCAAGGTATGAGCAATTCTGCGAATTTCCTCTAGCTTCTTCCCGTGATACGCATCTTCGAGCCGGGCAAGGGTCAGTGGCAAATCCTGCAGAAACAGAATCAAAACGTCCCGGAGCAGTTCCCGGTCACCGCCTACACGATCGAGGGCACTTTCAAGATCAACCAGTTTTTTGTCCGGGAAATCAGAGTCAACCAATACCTTCTTTTCAGGCAGATACGCCTCAATTTTTGCATAGAGCTCCCCGGCTTTGATCGGTTTGGAAATATAGTCGTCCATTCCCGCTTCGATACACCTTTCCCGGTCACCACGGAGAGCATAGGCGGTCATGGCAACAATAGGAAGGTGTTCACCTGTCGTCTTCTCCATCTCCCGGATGATTTTCGTTGCATCCAGTCCGCTCATTTCCGGCATCTGAACATCCATAAGAACCAGATCCACCGGATGATTCTGGACGATCTCCACTGCTTCTTTTCCCGTTCTGGCCACCACGACCTGATAGCCGCGTTTTTCGAGCAGGCGCTTGGCCAGTTTCAGGTTCACTTCATTATCTTCAGCTACCAGTATGCGATATTTCCCCATTTTTTCGCGGAGCGAATGGCGGGTAATCAGTCTTTCACGCTCGGCTGTCTCCTTTTCATCCCGTTTTTTGTCTGCTGCCTTTCTCGTCAGTACCTCGCGGATGGCCGTTAGGAGTTCTGTCTGCTTTACCGGTTTGGTCAGATAAACGGCTATACCCAGTTCGCGGCAGCGTGCCGCATCCCCCCGCAGTCCCACGGAACTTAACATCATAATGGTCGAGCGGCAGACGCTATCCAGTTCCCGGATTTTTTCTGCCAGGGAAAAACCATCCATATCTGGCATCATGGCATCCAGAATAACCAGATCAAACGGCCGATTTTCATCCAGCCGCTGGCGAATCAGCTCAAGCGCGCGCTGACCCGAAGAGGCATCCGTTACCCTCATCCCCCACCGGCTCAGTTGTTCCACCAGAATCTTGCGATTGGTTTCGTTGTCATCCACCACAAGGATGGATTTGCCGTGCAGATCTACCGACGCCGCCGCTTCAGCTTCGGCCCGGGTTTCCATTCCCACACCAAATTGAGCCGTAAAGTGGAAAATACTGCCGATGCCCGGATGGCTTTCGACCCAAATCTGGCCTCCCATCATTTCCACAAGCTGTTTGGCGATAGCCAGCCCCAACCCCGTACCGCCAAATTTCCGGGTGGTAGAGCCATCCGCCTGTTTGAACGCTTCAAAGATCAGCTCCCGCTTTTCTGCCGGGATGCCAATTCCTGTATCTTTTACGGAAAAATGCAGCAGCGCCATCCGTGTAGCGCCGTTCGCAAAGGTCGAAGGATCTCCTTCCTTTACAAACTGCATATTGGCATAACAAAGCGTTGTGCCTGCACGGGCATTTTTCCCTTCGGCCGGTTCCACTCGCACAACCACTTCGCCCCGTTCGGTAAATTTAATTGCGTTGCCCACCAAATTAATCAGCACCTGACGGAGGCGCCCCGGATCTCCCAAAAGGCGATCCGGAAGATCCGGATCGATAAAATAAGTTAGTTCCAGGCCTTTTTCGTGGGCACGCAGACTGAGTGTCTTCAACGTATCGCCTACGCAGTCGTGCAGCGAAAAAGACGTCCAATCCAGATCCAGACGCCCTGCTTCGATCTTGGAAAAATCCAGAATGTCATTGATGATTTCCAGCAGCGTGTTTCCGGAGGATCGGATGATCTCAGCGTACTCCCTTTGTTCCGGTGTCAACTGGGTGTCCAGCAGTAGTTCCGTCATGCCGATAACGCCGTTAAGCGGCGTACGGATCTCATGGCTCATATTGGCCAGAAATTCACTCTTGGCTTGGCTGACCTGTTTTAGTTCTTCATTCTTCTTTTCCAGTTCTGTTTTTGCCGCATGAAGTTCTTTCAACGTCTCTTCCAGCTGCTGCTTTTGCTGCTGGAGCTCTTCGGTGCGCTGATGTACAAGATCTTCAAGCCTGCGGTTCCGCGCTTCAATGGTTCGGACCCTGACCTTCACCACGCCAAAAAGAAATCCCCCAAACAACAGAACAGACAGTAGAACAAACCACCAGCGGCGA
>MTOL01000453.1 GCA_002011685.1 Deferribacteres bacterium JdFR-76 | reverse complement strand
GGGCTCTTGGGATGGGAGGAGCGTATACGGCTGTGGCGGAAGGTAGCATCGCCTCCTACTGGAATCCGGCCGGACTGATGCAGAGCACCTATCCGGAAATTCATCTGATGCACGCCCAGCGCTTTGCGGGGGTTGTAAAGTACAATTATGCTGCACTCCTGTGGCCGCTCCGCAAAGAGTCCACTTTCGGATTTGGACTGATGCGAATGGGGATTGATGACATCCCGATCACGGCATTGCTGAACCCGGATCTACCGGTGGGAGCCATTTTTGAGGATGAGAACGGACAGCCGGTGCGAAACGTGCCTTATGTGGTGAAAAAAGTTAGCGATGTGGAATATGCGCTCTATTTTTCCTACGCCAGAAGGCTGGATCGTCTTCCTTGGCAAAAAAGGGCGGGGCAGGACGAAGAAGCAGCTCGCGCCTCTGTGGGGGCCAGCGTGAAGATGATCCGCAAAGGGGTAGGAGACAACAGCGCCTGGGGGATTGGGTTTGATGTAGCTCTGCTGATGCCGGTTTATCGGGAATTGCGGCTGGGCGTGAATCTTCAGGATGTCCTTACAACCCTGCTGGTGTGGGATACGGGGCGCAAGGAGCTGATCAGTCCCACTGCCAAGGTAGGGGCAGCCTGGCCGGTAACATGGGGCCGCTTCCGTGTGGTGCCCGCTCTGGATGCAGACGTCCGGTTTGAAGGGCGGAAATTTGCCAGCCAGGCACACCTGGGTGCTATCAGCCTGGATTTTCATGCGGGGATAGAGGCGGTTTACCGTAATGTGGCATTTCTGCGCCTTGGATCGGATGTGGGCCGCTTTACCGCAGGGGCAGGTATTCAGCTGCCTCGACTCCGGTTTGACGCTGCTTTTCTTAACCATCAGGATTTGGGAAATACTTACCGCATTTCCGCAACGCTGACGCTTGAAGAAGAAAAATTCCGCCGCAAATAGATTCCAAGCATTCCATAAAGAAAACCTGATGCAGCAGCGCAGACCGCTGCCGGGATGGTCCGGGAGATTGCAAAATCTTCCGGCATTTCAAGTTTCTCCGGAAATCAAACCGGGGGCGCGGGTGAAAGTTCTGCAACGGTACATCCGGCCGAATAATCGCGGTTAAAGTTAAAACAAATATTTCGAAGACTCACGAAATTGCCGCAAGAACGTTTTGGCATACGCAGGATGTACGGAGTGCGTCCTCTTCCACTGGAATAAACTGATCCTTTACCCTGTTTTTGAAAAAGGAGAGGAGAAAAAGAGATTGCAAAAATTTACTAAGGAATTGCCCGGGGAGGCAGTGCCGGGAGGGCGCCGAAATACCGCTGGAAGGGGAAATACCAACGGGACAAAATAGGGAGAACTTATGTCAGGCCAGACAAAGCTTTACGTGATCCGGATTAAAGGAATGACGTGCGAGGGTTGTGCCCGGACCATTTCCGAACATCTTCAGAAGAAGGGCATCTTGCACAGCGAGGTAGATTTTTCGGCAGGGATGGCCCGGGTAGAACTGAACCCGGAACAGCTTACCATCCAGCAGGTGGTGGAATGGGTCAACAGCATCGGGCCGTACCGGGTTACGGATGTTCAGGAGTACGACAGCCATCATGGAACGGGTAAACACTTGGTCATCCTCGGGGGTGGATCCGCAGCTTTTGCAGCGGCCATCGCAGCCAAAGATTTCGGTGTGCAGGTAACCATGATTAATGCCGGACTGCCTCCGGGGGGAACCTGCGTGAATGTGGGATGCGTTCCCTCCAAGTTGTTTATCCGGGCCGCTGAAGCCCTGCAGCGTTCCCGTCATGTGCCCTTTCCGGGAATCGAGGCCCGGGGAAAACTGAAGGACTTCCGGCTAATTGTCAGACACAAGCAACACCTCGTGAAAGAACTGCGCCGCTCTAAATACACCGATTTGCTCTCTGGGATGGACCATGTGAACCTTGTGGAAGGATGGGGAACGCTGGTGGATGGCCACACCGTGGAGATAAATGGCCGCCGCATTCAGGGAGATGCCATTTTGATTGCTACTGGCGCCAGGCCTTCTGTTCCGCCCATCCCGGGGCTGGATGAAGTGAACTACCTGACCAACGAAACGGTTTATGAGCTTCAGAAGTTGCCGGAATCCCTTATAGTGCTGGGCGGAAATTATATCGGCCTGGAAAATGCACAGCTCTTTGCCCGATTTGGTGTCCGGGTAACGGTGGTGGAGCTTCTTCCAGACATCCTTCCTTCGGAAACACCGGATGTGGCGGGCGAGCTGCGGCATCATCTTGAGAGGGAAGGGATCCGGTTTGTTACATCCTTCGAAACCCGGGAAGTCCGCACCCGGAAGGGGCGAATTATTCTGGAGGGAAAGCAAGGAAACAGCAGGCTTCAACTAGAGGGTGAACGGCTGCTCGTCGCCACGGGCCGGTCGCCAAATACTGAGCGAATCGGAGCGGATCGGGTGGATTTGCCGCTGGATGATCGGGGGTTTTTGAAGGTGGATCCGTTTCTAGAAACGAAAAAAAAGAGAATTTTTGGCGCCGGCGATGTTATCGGTCCGCCCATGTTCGTTTATGCTGCCGCTTACGAAGGGAAACTTGCGGTGCAGAACGCCTTTTCCGGGACAAAAAAGAAGAGAAAAGAAGCGGATCTCCCATGGGTAATTTTCACGGATCCTCAGGTTGCAGGGGTGGGGCTGGATGAGCGGCAGGCGGCAGAGAAAGGATTGGATGCTGAAGTTGCTGTCCTTTCCCTTAAAGATGTTCCGCGGTCCATTGTTGCGGGAGACACAAGGGGCTTTCTTAAATTGATCCGGGATCGATCCAACGACCGGTTGCTGGGGGCGCGAATTGTTGCGCCCGAGGGAGGCGAATTGGTGATGGAACTGGCAATGGCCATCCGCTACGGGATTCCCGTAGCCGAATTGCGCGATATGCCGCATCCTTACCTGACCCTGTCCGAAGGGATCAAACTTGCCGCCATTACTTTTTCCCGGCCTGTGAACGAACTCAGCTGCTGTGCCACGTAAACGGCCAGCGGGACAGCTGGCAGGGGGAGGAAATTCCTCGAATTTTCCGGAGCTGGCGTCATATTTTGACGTATTCAGACAAAACAGCGCATTGCGGCGGTTTTTTTCATCCGCAGGAAAAAACAATTGCGTTACCCTCTTTTTTTTCGTATTATTACTTTTGCATAAGCTAAAGAAAATTCGGAGTTTATCGATACATGCTGCTTAGCATGACAGGGTTCGGGCGGGGCGAATGCGTGGAAAATGGGCTCCACGTAACGGCCGAAATCCGTTCTGTCAACAACCGCTTTCTGGACGTTTCGGTCCGGATGCCGCGCATTTTGTCGGTGTACGAGGCCGATGTGAAAGAGCTGATCCGGCAACATCTAAGCCGCGGACGGGTAAATTTATC
>MTOL01000449.1 GCA_002011685.1 Deferribacteres bacterium JdFR-76 | reverse complement strand
CCATGGTATGGCGCTTCCCTATCGAAACTGTTTCCATGTCTGAGGCCGGTTTTGAACGTGTGTACCAGAATTCCGTGGTTGTGCCGCTTTGGGAAGTAGACCTGGCCCCCGGGGACATCAAAAACATTGCCTTTGATCTGGAGATCGAGAAGGTTTCGTGACGGGAAACGGGGAAGAATGGCAGATGTGAATTGGCTGGAAAGGGCTACGGAAACATGAAAAAAAGGGTCCATGTTTGGGAAAAAGTGAAAAAAATCATCGTTGAATTTACGTAGCTGTAAAAAAAATTATTGACAAACGGGAAAAATTTAAGTAAAATCAGAACATCAATCAAATAAGGCAGGTGGAAGAGGGATCAATTCACAAAAGGGATCTAACTAAAGAGGAGTAGTGGGAGTCATGGTAGAGTATTTCGTACGCGGTGGGACGTTCATGTACCCAATTTTGTTCCTTCTGGTCTTAGGATTGGCCATCAGTATTGAGCGTTTTATCAGCCTTACCCGCGCTTCTATTAATACGCGGAAATTCATGGAGAGGATTAAAGCTGCCTTGGACGAAGGCGGGATTGAAAGGGCCAAGGAGGTTTGCGAGAGCACGCGGGGGCCCATTGCCTCTATTTTTCATGCCGGGTTGCTCCGTGCCGACAAAGGAATTGAGCATGTAGAAAAAGCCATTATGAACGCCGGCTCCATCGAAATGGCTTTTTTGGAGAGAGGGCTCGTCTGGCTGGCTACGGTTATCAGCCTCGCTCCAATGCTGGGATTTACCGGGACAGTTCAAGGCATGATTAGGGCTTTTGACGCCATCGCTGCTGCCAACGACATCTCTCCGGCTATCGTGGCAGATGGTATTTCGGTAGCTCTTTTGACCACCCTGTTCGGTCTGATTGTGGCCATTATTATTCAGTTTTTCCATAATTATTTTGTGTCCAAGGTTGACCGGATTATCATCGATATGGAAGAGAGCTCTGTGGAGTTTGTGGACGCTCTGCTGGAGCGCCAGGAAAAACTGCAGAAATAATCTGTTGACGAAAGGGGAGATCCCTGATGTTGCTGGAAAAAGAAAGAAAGCGTGCTGCGGAGATCCCAACCGCCTCGCTTGCTGATATTGCCTTCCTGCTGCTGACGTTTTTCCTGGTGACCACCACAATCGACGTGGACAAGGGCCTGGGACTGACCCTGCCACCCAAGGGGAAACAGCAGGAAATCCGCAAGAAGAACATCTGTAACGTGCTGGTGAATGCTCAGGGTGAGGTGCTGATTGACGAAAAACCCGCCCAGATTTCTATGATCAAGGATATTATTTCGCAGAAATTGCTGGAAAACCCGAAGCTGATCGTTTCCCTGAAAACGGCAAGGGAGACCAAGTACGACGTGTACATCAAAGTCCTTGATCAGATCAAGCAAGCGGGAGCGAAACGGATCTCGATCGCTGAGCCGGAAGTTTAGCCTATTTGGTTCAGGTTCAGGAACAAACATATATGTGCTGGGGTTTAAAACATTGACAACGAGGAGATCTGGTCAATGCCAGAGGTAGAAGAAAAAAAAGCTGAGGAGTATCAACCTTATACGCCGCCGGAGCGCGTAAAGTTCGAAAAGAAACAATCGGCGACGACTCAGATCCCGACCGCATCGATGCCGGATATTGTGTTCATGCTGCTGCTTTTCTTTATGGTATCGACGGTTTTCAAAGAATTTTCGGGATTGCCGGTAGAGCTTCCTTCGGCGCATCAGATTGAGAAATTGCCGGGTAAGCGAAATGTGGCTTACATCTGGATTGACAAAAACGGCCGGATATCAATCGATGACAAAATTGTGGAAGTGAATGCGGTAAGCGCGATCATGTATCAGAAGCGGGTTGAGAATCCGCGGATTGTTGTATCGTTGAAAATCGATAAGAATGCTGAGATGGGAACGGTTATTGACGTTCAGCAGGAGCTCCGGGAGGCTGATGCGCTGAAAATTAACTATTCAGCAAAATATCTACCGTAAGCGAGGTGATGATACATGGCTGAACAGAAACTTTCCGAACGAATTCGGTTTAAACTGGAATACCGCAAGAGGATTGAGTTTGCTCTTGTGGTTTCCCTGCTTTTGCTTCTGGTCATGTTTCAGGCCTTTAAGCGGTTTGAAGGCCGCGTGGAACTGCCAGAAGAGAAGCAGGTGATTATTAAAGTGGACGATATCCCGATCACCGAGCAGATCGATCGTCCGCCACCGCCGGCACGGCCTTCCGTTCCAATTCCGACCGAGGACGAAGATGTGCCGGAAGATCTGACGATTGAAGAGACGGAGATTGACTTCAATGAGGAACCTCCTCCGCCGCCTCCACCGCCGAAGGAGGAGGAAGAAACTCCAATTTTTGTCCCGTATGACAGCCCACCTAAGCCAATCGGCGGGTATGCGGCAATTCAGAAGAACTTGGTTTATCCTGAAATTGCACGCCGGGCTGGCGTTGAAGGCACGGTGATTATTCAGGCCCTTATTGATACGAAGGGAAACGTGGTGAAGACAAGGGTCCTGAAATCGCTGGGGAATAATGGCTGTGATGAAGCAGCCATTGCAGCTATTCGGAAAACCAAGTGGAAACCGGCAATGCAGCGGGATAAGCCCGTGAAGGTTTGGGTGAGTATCCCGGTGATCTTCAAGCTAAAAGAAGCACGGTAAATTGTAGATTTTTTGGGTGGAGAAACTGGGCAGTCGGTCAACCGGCTGCCCTTTTTTATTTTTAATGGACGGTCACCGGTTTTTTGCGGCAACGGAATGAGCCGTCATCCTTCGGGAAAAGGAATGGCAAAAAGATGCATTCTTGTTTATATTGAGATTAGCATGCTTTTCGGCTCTTTTTGTGAGGATGTATGGCGCCGAGAAAGACATTCAGGCAGCTTTACCCTTTCCGGCTTGCTCCGCTTCCCAGAAGTCAGAATTTCAACCATTGGGCAGCAGATTACCGGCGCCAGCTTGAAAGGGCCACGGTTATTGCCATGAGTTTGATCACGCTGCTTTTTCTTCTGTTCAAGCGTTTTCCGAGACAAGAACGGCCGGTGGAGCTTCGGGGACCCGTGATTTATGTTGCTGTGGATGAAGTGCCTGTTACCCGCCAGGGGGTCCGTCGTCCGCCACCACCGCGCCCAACGGTACCCATTCCCTCTGAGGAGCCTTCTGTACCTGAAGATCTTACCATCGAGGAGACCGAACTCGACCCAACAGCCTCTATGCTGGATCTGCCGGAAGGGGAAGGGATTGCTCCTATTGTTCCGCCGCGTCCTATCGCCGAAGTTTTCCCGGAATTTCCCACCTCCGAAAAGAAGCGGGGAGTCCGGGGAATAATCGAGCTGAGCCTCCTTGTGAACGAGAAAGGTGCGGTTGAAAAAGTGATTGTTCTTCAAAACAC